>DASUCP010000143.1:0-12149 GCA_036275975.1 Sphingomicrobium sp. | reverse complement strand
GGCTCGCGCCACAGCATCGAATATTGCGGCTGGCTGGAAACGAACCTTGTAACTCCCGGCAATTCGATCGCGGCGCGGATGCGATCCGCTGGCCATTCCGAAAAGCCAATGTAGCGAGTCTTGCCGCTCTCGACCGCGCGCGTCAGCGCCTCCATCGTCTCTTCGAGCGGTGTCTCCCAATCGTAACGGTGGCACTGGTAGAGGTCGACATAGTCGGTCTTGAGCCGCTGAAGCGACGCATTGAGCTGCTTTTCGACCTGCGCCCGAGAGAGGCCGCGGTCGGTCGCCGTCATCGGGAAATAGAGCTTGGTCGCGAGGACATAGCTGTTGCGGGGACGGCCCTGAAGCGCTTCGCCGAGGAAGGTCTCCGCCGCGCCGCGGCCGTAGATGTTCGCCGTATCGATGAAGTTGATGCCCTGTACGAACGCTTCCTCGAGGCAGGCGCGCGCCTTGTCCGCTTCGACTCCTACGCCGTACGTCAGCCAAGACCCCAATGAGATTTCGGACACTTCGAGGTCGCTATTGCCGAGCTTGCGGTATTTCATTGGACCGCTCCTTTCCTGACCGTACGCAACGCAATCGCAACGATTGCCGCAGGTACCCAGATCCACAGACCTTCCGTCCGCACCAAGGCACCGGCGCCGCTGGTGAAACGACTGACGAAATTGTTCGTCACCAGAGGTGCAACCTGGATCGGGCGCCAGTCGAAGAAGTAGCGCTTATCGCTTAGCGGCCACAGGACGGCGACGCCATGGCCGCCGTTGGTCAGCATATCCAGCAGGCCGTGCGAGGCAGCCGCCACAAGCAGGAACACGAATGCTGTTACGGGTGGTGCAGCCCTTCGCAAGACGGCCGCGGTGACTGCTGCGACGAGCAGCGCGAAGGCGATCGAATGCATGACGCCGCGATGGCTCCAGACGCTGTCGTAATTCGCGCCGAACAGGAACACGTCGGCATCGGGGAGCATCGATGCGGCGATGCCTGCAATCAGCAGTGACGGCGGAACTCTCCTCCGCCCGAAACCTCCGCCAAGAGCCAGCGGAACGGCGGCATGAGAGACGATCGTCGGCATCCAACCGCTCTACTTCGCGAGTCCGCGATGTATAGGCAGGTCTCGTGACCGATCTCTCCTTTCTCAACGTCGGCGGGCGGCGCATCGCTTATCGTCTGCGCACCGGCTCCCCCCAAACGCTCGTCTTCCTGCCCGGCTATGCGTCGGACATGGAAGGCGCCAAGGCCGTCGCGCTGGACGCCTTCGCCGAGCAGCGCCGCCTCGCCATGCTCCGGCTCGATTATTCCGGCACCGGTTCCTCGAGCGGCAGCTTTGAGGAAGGAACTCTCGCCACATGGTTGGCCGAAGCGCTCGCCTTGCTTGACCAGCTTACGAAGGGTCCCGTCATCCTTGTCGGCTCGTCCATGGGCGGTTGGATCGCGCTGCATCTGGCGCTGCTCCGGCCCGAGCGCGTGAAGGCGCTCGTCGGCATCGCCGCGGCGCCGGACTTCACCGAATGGGGGTTCAGCGATGCCCAGAAGAAGACGCTGGCCGAGCGCGGGCGACTCGAGGAGCCGAACCCCTATGGACCCCAGCCGCAGATCTTTACCCGCCCCTTCTGGGAGTCGGGCCAGCTGCTCCGCCTGCTCGATCGGCAGATCGCCGTCGATTGCCCGGTGCGGTTGATCCACGGCGAAGCCGATTCGGAGGTGCCGGTCGAGGTCGCCACTCGGACAATGCGGCAGCTCCGTTCAGCCGATGTCCAGCTACTGGTCCTCAAAGGCGGCGGGCATCGCCTGTCCGAACCGCATGAGATCGGCGCGATCCTGCGCACCGTCGCTGGGCTTCTGGAGACCTGAGCTTGATCATCCTCCTCGCCGCCACCGCTTTGACCGCCGCGGCTCCGCCGAGCACGTCGGCCTGCCCGGACGTGGTCACGCCCAACGCGCTTGTCTGCCGAGCCCTCGACGCACAGAAGAGCGGAGACAGCGCCGGCGCCGCGCAATCGTTCGAGGAAGCCGCGAAGGCATCCTCCGACAACGACCCGGCCACTGCGCGGATGTGGGCCGCGGCGGGCAACCTTTGGATCGCCGCCAACCAGCCGGGCAAGGCGGCGCTCGATCTCGACAAGGCCTTGGCGATGCCGGGCCTGGAGGCGGAGCAGCACGGCGAGGCGCTGCTCGATCGGGCCCGCGCCGCCGAAGCCCAGAACGACCTCAAGACCGCGCGCGCCAAGCTCAATGAAGCCGCGCAGAGCATCTCCGACGACCCGTTCTACTGGTACTTCTCGGCCTCGCTCGCAATTCGCGAGAATGACGCCGCGACCGCGCAATTGGCGATCAACCGGGCATTGTCGCTTGCGCCATCCGACGCGACCATCCTGTTCGAGGCGGGTCACGTGGCGCACTACACGGGCGATGACGACAAGGCGCGCGGCTATTGGATGCGCGCCGCGGGCAGCGACCCGAACGGAGAGGTCGGCAAGGCAGCGGCGAAGGCGGTCGAGATGCTCGGGGTCACGCCGGTCGTGAAAATGGATCCCGCCCCGCCTAAATAGGCGGAATGCGATTCCTCCATTCCATGCTTCGGGTCAGCGATCCCGAGGCGACCATCCGCTTCTTCAACCTCCTCGGCCTCGAAGAGCGGCGCCGCATGGAAAATGAAGGTGGCCGCTACACGCTCATCTTCCTCGGGGTACCGGGAGATGAAGGCGGTGAGGTCGAGCTTACCTACAATTGGGACGAGTCCGGATATGCAGGCGGGCGCAATTTCGGGCATCTCGCCTACCAAGTGGACGACATCTACGCGACCTGCGCTCGGCTGATGGATGCCGGAGTGACGATCAACCGCCCGCCGCGCGACGGGCGCATGGCGTTCGTGCGCTCGCCTGACCACATCTCCGTCGAGCTACTTCAAAAAGGACAGGCGCTCGAAGCCGCCGAGCCATGGGCGTCGATGCCCAACACCGGTCAATGGTAGGCTGGCGCGACCGGCGTTTCCTCGACCTGGTCGGGACCGAGCACCCGATCATCCAGGCCCCAATGGCCAATGTCGCCGGCGTCGACCTGTGCGTCGCCGCGGCACGCGCCGGAGCGCTCGGCTCGCTGCCATGCGGGATGATCACGGCCGACCGAGCACGTGAACAAGTCGCCGAGGTACGTCAGAAGGTTGCAGCGCACATCAACCTCAACTTCTTCTGCTTCGACATGCCGGAACCGATCGACGACACGAAGTGGCGCGACCTGCTGAGGCCTTATTATCAGAAGTTCGACATCCCTGAGCCGTCGGCGGCGGCGCTGAGGCAGGCGTTCAACGAGGTGCAGTGCGAGCTCGTCGAGGAAGTGAAGCCGGAGGTTGTCAGCTTTCATTTCGGCCTTCCCGACGAGCCGCTGCTGGACCGCGTGAGGTCGACCGGCGCCGTGATCATCGGCTGCGCGACGACGCCTGCCGAAGCCTTTTTTCTGGAGGAATGCGGCGTAGACGCGATCATCGCCCAAGGCTGGGAAGCCGGCGGGCACACCGGACGCTTTCTTGGTGGCGACCCGCGGGAAGCGCTAGGGCTCTTCGCGCTCCTCCCGCAGGTCGTGGAGACCGTCGCCGTGCCGGTGATTGCGGCCGGAGGCATCGCAGGCGGCCGCGGCGTCGCTGCAGCGCTGACTTTGGGCGCAAGCGCGGTACAGATTGGGACCGCCTATCTCTCATGCCCCGAGACGTATCTCGCCGACGGGCAGAAGGAGATGATGCACAAACGCGCTACCGTCATGACCAATCTCTACAGCGGAGGACTGGCGCGCGCTGTCCGCGGCCGCCTGGTAGACGATCTTGGGCCGGTCCGTGGCGAAGCTCCGCCCTATCCTCTCGCTGGAGCGGTCTCACTGCCCTTGTTCCGGGCGGCGCTCGAAAAGGGCGACTTCGAATTCATGCCGACGCTCGCCGGACAGAATGCATCAGCGAGTTATGAGATTCCGGCCGAGGAATTGACCCGGCAGATCGCGGCTGATGCGCTGGCGATCCTTTCTTCGCGGGCGTAGGGGCACGCGCATGAAGATCGCCGCGGTCCCCGCCTTCACCGACAATTACATCTGGCTGGTCCATGACGAGCCGAGCGGTGAAACCGCGGTCGTCGACCCCGGCGATGCGTCACCCGTGCTCGCCGAAGCGCAGCGCCGCGGCTGGACGATTACCCAGATCTGGAACACGCACTGGCATCCGGACCACACCGGCGGGAACCTCGCGCTTAAGGAGGCGACCGGCGCGATCATCTCCGGCCCCGCGTCAGGCCGAATCCCCGGCCGCGACGTCGCACTCTCCGAAGGTGATCAGCTGCGCATCGGCGATCGCGGCGCTCGGGTGATCGAGGTTCCCGGCCACACGCTCGACCATATCGCCCTGATTTTCGACGACGAGCGCGTTGCCTTCGTCGGCGACACATTGTTCGCCATGGGCTGCGGTCGCCTGTTCGAGGGTACGCCGGACCAGATGTACCGCTCGCTCGGACGGCTCGTTGATCTGCCCGAAGACACGCGCCTTTACTGCGCGCACGAATATACGCTCGCGAACGCTCAGTTCGCCGCCCATGCCGAGCCCCAAAACGATGCGGTCGCAGCACGGCTGGCGGAGGTGAATGGCTTACGCGACCGGGGGCTGATCACGCTTCCCACGACAGTCGCCGAAGAGCGTGGAACCAATCCCTTCGTTCGAGCATCGAACGCCTCGGAATTCGCGCGCTTGAGAGCTGAGAAAGACAGCTTCCGTTCATGAGCAAACGCGGCTGATAAGGGCCGCAGGGCGTGAATGACCAAGGAGGTCACTATGCGTGGCTTAATTCTGCTCGCGACTGGCGCAATGCTGGCCGCATGTACCGTCTCTGCCCAGGAGCCGCCGCCCAGCATGCAGGCGCAGACGAAGGCGCAGCAGCTTCTCGCCGGGAAGGTCGCCCTTGCACCGATCAGCTGCCTTCCCACCCGCAAGGCGAATGACTTTGTGGTGATCAACGACAACACGCTCGCCTACAAGGACGGCACCAGCCGGGTTTACATCAACCACACGAACGGCAGCTGCGCGCAGGCGAGCCAGGGCCACACGGCGCTCGTTAGCCACCAGATCGGCCAGGAAGGTCCGTGCAGCGGCGACGTGGTCCAGGTGGTCGACACGTTGAGCCACCAGACGATCGGCAGCTGCTCGCTGGGCGAGTTCATCCCTTACGTCAGGCAAGGTCCGAGGGGCTGAAAATGCGGACCACTTCTCTGCTTCTTCTCGGAGGGCTGGTCGCTGCCTGCACTGCAGCGCCGGCGCCGCAGCCGATGCACACCGCGCAATCGGACAAGGCAATGCGCCTTCTGGCCGGCAAAGTGGCCGGACCGCCGATGGACTGCATTTCGACGATCAACGCCAATGACATGGTGTGGCTCGACCACTCGACCGTCGCATTCAAGCGCGGATCGAACCTGGTGTATGTCAATCATTTCAACGGCGGCTGCGATAATTACAACGACCGCTACGCTTTGGTGACCAGGCAGGTCACTGGGCAGCTGTGTCGCGGCGATATCGCGCAACTCTTCGATCCAGTTGCGCACTATCCAGGCGCGAGTTGCACCTTCGGACCGTTCATCCCGTACCGAAAGCCCTGACGCGCAGCTACTTCCTGTAGAGGCCGTCCAGCCGCTCGCCGTATTGCTTGGCGATGACATGCCGCCGGATCTTCATCGATGGCGTCAGCTGCTCGTTCTCGATTGAGAAGGGCTCGTCGGCGACGATGAAGCGGCGGATCTTTTCGATGACGGAAAGGTCGGCGTTGGTTCGATCGACGGCTTGCTGAACCCGCTGGTGCGCGTCGGCGCTCAAGGCGATTTCCGGATCGGGCGCCAGCAGGGCGACAAGGTGCGGGCGGCGGTCGCCGTAGACCATCGCCTGCGCGATCTCCGGCTGGAGCGTGAGCATTCCCTCGATCCGCTGCGGCGAGACGTTGTCGCCCTTGTCGTTGACGAGAATGTCCTTCTTGCGGTCGGTGATCTTGATCCGGCCCTTCTCGTCGAAATGGCCGACGTCGCCAGTCCCGAGCCAGCCGTCGCGCAGCACGCGCCCCGTTTCTTCCTCATTGCGCCAGTAGCCGTGCATCACGCACTCGCCGCGCACCATGATTTCCCCGTCGTCCGCTATGCGCACTTCGGTGTTCTTGACGGGCGGCCCGACGGTGTCGAGCCGAATGCCGGCGCTCGGACGATTGCAGCTGATCACCGGGCCGCATTCGGTCTGGCCGTAGCCCTGGAGGAAGGTGATCCCGATCGATTCGAAGAACATGCCCACTTCCGGATTGAGCGGGGCTCCTCCTGACACCCACGCCTTCTGCCGCTTGCCGATCTTGTTGCGGATCTTCCGACGCAGCGTGAGTGAGAGGATACCATCCATCGGCACGTCCCACGGCTTGAACTTGCCGGCAGCCTTGTCGCCGCCGATCTTCATCGCTCGATGGAGGAGATATTTCGATAATCCGCCCTGCGCTTCGATCGACTTGATGATCCGCGCTCGCAGCATTTCGAACAGCCGCGGCACAACAACCATGATCGTCGGCTGGACTTCCTCGATATTGGCCGCGAGCTTCTCGAGGCTCTCGGCGTAATAGATCTCCGCGCCGAGCGCGATCGGGAACATCTGCCCGCCCGTGTGCTCATAGGCATGGCTCGCGGGCAGGAACGACAGGAAAATCTCGTCGTCCCAGCCGAAGTCGGTCGAGATGATGTCTGTGCAGCCGTCGAGATTGTGGAGGATCGAGCCGTGGTGGATTTGGACCCCACGCGGCGCGCCCCCCGTGCCGCTCGTGTAGATGATGCAGGCGAGGTCACTTCGTCCGACCTTCGCGATCTCGCGCTTCAGAGAGGCGGGGTCCGCATCACCTGACGCAAGCTTCGTCCAGCTATGGCAGTTGACCCAGTCCGGCGCCTGCACTGACCGAAGCGGTTCCATCGCAATGACGTGGTGGCACTCGGTCGAGGTCAGCACCGCAGGAATCAGATTCGTCGCCAGCTTCTGATTGGAGACGATGACGGCGCGAGCGCCCGAATTCCCGAGAATGTGCGCGTGATCGCGCGTGGTGTTGGTCGTGTAGGTCGGAACAGTCACGCATCCCGCAGCCATGATCGCAAGATCCGAGATCAGCCATTCGGGCCTGTTCTCGCTGACGAGGCATACTCGGTCGCTGGGCTGAAGACCGATCCGCTTGAGACTTGCCGCTAGCGCCGACACCTGTCGCGCCGCCTCCGCCCAGCTGATCGCGCGCCACTCGCCGTCGCGCTTGGCCCACAGGAACGGCTTGTCGCCCTTCTCCTCGGCGCGCGTCAGAAACAGCGAGACGAGATTCTCGAACCGTTCCAGCTGGCGCGCTTCCCGGCTCATTCGCTGACTGCGACGCCCTCGCTGCGCGGATCCGCCCCACCCTCCCAACGTCCATTCACCCACTCGATTGCGTTCGCCTTGTAGGTGCCCGGCGGAAGGGAGCGGACGTTGGCATGGCCGAGGGCCTGCAGCTGCGGGATCATGCCTTCGAGGAACGTGCCGCTTTCGACGAAGATGGTGTCGCCGGGCGCGTAGATCATCGGCAGCGCGATCGCCTCCTGTGGCGGCAGGTGGAAGTCGATTACGGCGATGATTGTCTTGATGACCTGCGCGGGGATTGTCGATCCGCCGGCGGCGCCGACCGCCAACAGCACATGCCCATCGGGTCCATAGACGATGGTCGGGCTCATCGAGCTGCGCGGACGCTTGCCGCCTTCGACGCGGTTCGCGACGGGACAGCCATCCTTCTCAGGCTCGAAGCTGAAATCGGTCAGCTCGTTGTTGAGATAATAGCCGTTGACCATCAGGCCGGAGCCGAAGCTGCTCTCGATGGTCGAGGTTTCGGAGGCGACGTCGCCCCAGCGGTCGACCGCGACGAAGTGTGACGTGCCGCGCTCGGGCTGCGGCGCCGGCGTGCAGGCGACCTCAACTCCCGCCGGAGCGCCGGGATGCACGGCGATCGTGGACGTCGACGAAATCAGCGCCGCGCGGCTTGCGAGGTAGGCCGGGTCGGTGAGGCCGGCGAGCGGCACGTGAACGAAATCCTCGTCCGCGAGGTACTTGTCGCGGTCGGCATAAGCGAGGCGCTCGGACTCGGCGATCAGGTGCCAGGCCGTCGGCGATTGAGGGCCGAGAGCGGAAAGGTCGAAGCGCTCAAGCTGTTTCAGCGTCGCATAGACGGTGAACCCGCCCGACGAGGACGGCCCCATGCCGCATATGCGATAGCCGCGGTACGTCCCGCAAATCGGCGGACGGGACTTCGCATCGTACGAGGTGATGTCGCCGACGGTCATCGGCGCAGGGTTGTGCGGCGCTGCGCTCACCACGGCCGCAATCGCCTGCGCGTTCGGGCCGACGTAGAAGCTATCGGGCCCCAGCCGCGCGAGCTTCTCCAGGAAAGCGGCGAAAGCGGGATTCTTCACCAAGGTTCCGACTGGCTTGGGCTGGCCGTCGGCCTGGTAGAAGATCGCTCGAGCCTCCACCGAAAGGGCTCCGGTCGCCGGATATTTGAGCAGCGAATTGTGAAGTCTGGTCGTGATCTTGAACCCGTCACGGGCAAGCTTGATCGCTGGCTGGAACAGCGCTGCCCATTTCACCTTGCCGTAACGCTGGTGGGCGAGCGCCATCATCCGCAGATTGCCCGGTACGCCGACGCTCTTGCCGCCCGGCTGCGCGTCGCTGAACTCCATCGGCTGGCCGTTCTTGAAAAACCATGTGCCGGTCGCCGCATGCGGCGCCTTCTCGCGGCCGTCGAAAGTGACCGGCGCAGCGCCCTTGTCCGAATAGACGAGGTAACCGCCGCCACCGATGCCCGAGCTCTGCGGCTCGACGACGTTGAGCGCGAGCAAGGTCGCAAATGCCGCGTCGGCGGCCGTCCCGCCCTCGCGCAAGATCTGGACGCCCGCTGCCGCGGCGCGCGGGTCGGCGGCGCTGACCATTCCAGGCGCCCCCGACTGGGCCGAAAGAGCAGGCGAAGGACCGCAGCTGAGTGCGAGAGTGGCGAGAAGTGGGAGAAACTGATGCAGGCGCATCGGGGCGCGCTACCCGGTCCCGACCGCCTCTTCAATGTTGGCGAAGCCCTCATGCTTCAGACGCTCCGCAAGGTCGAGCGCGATGCGGCGCGCGATATGCGGGCCCTGATAGACCATCGCCGTGTAGAGCTGGACGAGGCTCGCGCCGGCCCGGATGCGCTCCCATGCGTCGTCCACCGTCGCGATTCCGCCAACGCCAATCAGCGGAATTTCCCCGCCCGATGCGGAACGGAAATCGCGCAGCGCCTGCAGCGCGAGCGAGCGCAGCGGCTCGCCTGACAATCCGCCAGCCTCGTCGCGATACTTGGACCTGAGGGACGGGCGCGACACGGTCGTGTTGGCGACGATGATCCCGTCGACGCCATGCTGCATCGCTACGCGGACGATCCGATCCGGCTCGCCTTCGCCGAGGTCGGGCGCGACCTTGAGAAAGATCGGCGGCGCTCGCTTCTCGCGCGCTTCGCTCACCGCTGACAACAAGGCACGAAGCGCGCCCTCGTCCTGCAGCTGACGGAGACCCGGGGTATTGGGCGAACTGATGTTGATCGTGAGATATTTCGCGACGCCGCTCATCGCCCGGACACCCGCAACATAATCGGCGATACGGTCGGCGCTGTCCTTGTTCGCACCAATGTTGACGCCGATCACGCCGTGCATATGCGTGCATTCGATGAGGCGGGCATAAGCGCCGGGCTGGCCGTGGTTGTTGAAGCCCATCCGGTTGATCACCGCTTTGTCCTCGATCAGGCGGAACAGCCGCGGCTTCGGGTTGCCCGCCTGCGGCTTCGGCGTGACGGTGCCAACCTCGACGAAGCCGAACCCAAAGCTCAGCATCTGCTCGGGGATCTCGGCATCCTTGTCGAACCCCGCAGCGAGTCCCACCGGCGTTCGGAAGTCCAGTCCCGCCACCGTCGATTTCAACGAAAGCGGAAAATCCGGCGGACGTCTAGGCGGCAGCAGCTTTACCGCCGCAATCGTCGCGCGATGCGCCCGCTCGGCGTCCAACGCGAACCACAATGGACGGATGAGCGGATAGAGTGACACGGCTCTCGTCTGTCATTCCGCATCCGCTTACGCAAATTCCCTGAGTTGAGTTTCGGGCCGCAACGCACTAAATCGGACTAGAAAGCTCCGAATTAGCCATGCGCCTGAGCCATCTCGCCGATTATGCGGTCGTCCTGATGACCGCTGCCGCCCGCCGGCCGACGGGCGCGCGCCTTAGCGCGACCGAGCTGTCGGGCGAGACGGGCGTACCGCTTCCTACGGCGCAGAAACTGATGGGGCAGCTGGCCACATCTCGCCTGCTCACGAGTGCTCGTGGTGCAAGCGGCGGCTTCACGCTTGCGAAGCCTGCGACCGACATCAGCCTCGCCGACATCGTCGAGGCGGTCGAAGGCCCAATCGCGATGACCGTCTGTTCGGAAGGGCGGACGGATTGCGCGCTTGATGCGCACTGCCGGGTCAAGCCGCACATGGGGATCGTCGGTAACGCTGTTCGCGGCGCGCTCGGCGCCGTGAGCCTGACGGAGCTCGCGCGATGAACGAGCCCGTCAAGAACCGCGAGCTCAAGGAGAAGATCGCTCAGGATTACGAGTGGGGCTTCGTCTCGGACGTCGAGCAGGAATTCGCGCCCAAGGGCCTCAGCGAAGACACCGTCCGCTTCATCTCCGCCAAGAAGGAGGAGCCGCAGTGGATGCTCGACTGGCGGCTGAAGGCCTATCACGCCTGGCTGGAGATGGAGCACGAGCCGCCGCGCTGGGCCAAGCTCGACGTGCCGGACATCGATTACCAGGACGCCTATTATTACGCCGCGCCCAAGGCGAAGCCGAAGCTCGCGTCGCTCGACGAGCTCGATCCGGAAATCCGCCGCACCTACGAAAAGCTCGGAATCCCGATCGAGGAGCAGAAGGTGCTCGCCGGGGTCGAAGGAGCTGCCAAGGTCGCCGTCGACGCGGTGTTCGACAGCGTTTCCGTCGCCACCACCTTCCGCGAGGAGCTGAAGAAGGCCGGGGTCATCTTCCTCTCCATCTCGGAAGCGATCCGCGAGCATCCCGAGCTGGTGAAGAAGTATCTCGGCAGCGTTGTCCCGCAGCGCGACAATTATTTCGCCTGCCTCAACAGCGCGGTCTTCTCCGACGGCACCTTCGTCTACGTGCCCGAGGGCGTCCGCTGCCCCATGGAGCTTTCGACCTATTTCCGCATCAATGCCGAGAACACCGGCCAGTTCGAGCGCACTTTGATCGTCGCCGACAAGGGCGCTTACGTCTCCTACCTCGAAGGCTGCACCGCGCCGATGCGCGACGAAAACCAGCTGCACGCCGCGGTGGTCGAGATCTTCGCGCACGAGGACGCCGAGGTGAAATACTCCACCGTCCAGAACTGGTATCCGGGCGACAAGGAAGGGCGCGGCGGCATCTTCAATTTCGTGACCAAGCGCGCGCTGTGCAGTGGCGACCGTTCGAAGGTCAGCTGGACGCAGGTCGAGACCGGGTCCGCGATCACCTGGAAATATCCGAGCTGCATCCTGAAGGGCGATGGCAGCGTCGGCGAATTCTATTCGGTCGCGCTGACCAACAACCGCCAGCAGGCCGACACCGGCACCAAGATGATCCACATCGGCGCCAACACGCGCTCGACCATCGTGTCGAAGGGCATCAGCGCGGGCCGCTCGAACAACACCTATCGCGGGCTGGTGCGCGTGCTGCCACGCGCGGAGAATGTCCGCAATTTCACCCAATGCGATTCCCTGCTGCTGGGCAGCGACTGCGGCGCGCACACCGTGCCCTATATCGAGGTCAAGAACCCCACCGCGACGATCGAGCACGAAGCGACCACGTCGAAGATCAGCGAGGACCAGCTCTTCTACGCAATGAGCCGCGGTCTCGATCAGGAAGCGGCGGTCGCGCTGATCGTCAACGGCTTCGCCCGCGAAGTGCTGAAGCAGCTGCCGATGGAGTTCGCGGTCGAGGCGCAGAAGCTGCTGGGGATCTCGCTCGAGGGGAGCGTGGGGTGAGCATGTCGGGAGCCAGGATCGTCGAGGCCATGAAAGAGCTGAAGGAACGTCGGGATGAGGG
>DASUCP010000142.1:0-5749 GCA_036275975.1 Sphingomicrobium sp. | reverse complement strand
CGAACCGTTCCGCGAAGCCGTCGTGCTTCGCGACCTCGAGGACCTGTCCTATGCCGAAATCGCCGAGGTGACGGGAGTGCCGATCGGCACCGTCATGTCGCGGCTTTCGCGTGGGCGCGCCATGCTCGCAAAGGAATTGCTACCCGTGCGAAGGGCCGAGGACGAGCAATCAAGGAGCGTGAAGTAGATGGCCGCGTGCGTTGATCAGGAACTGCTCCTCGGCGGGCTTATCGACGGCGAGCTCGACGCCGCGAACACGGCGCTTGTCGAGGCGCATGTTGGCCGCTGCGAAGGTTGCCGGAAGGAGCTCGATCGACTCCAGGCCGTGCGCAATCTCCTGCGCGGCGACGGGGTTCGCCATTCCGCGCCGCAAGCGTTTGCAACGCGCATTTGGACTCACCCGGAGCTTGTTCCCAAAGCCGCAAACGACAACCGCTGGCGCGGCTGGGTCGGTGGCGGAGTCGTCGGCGCGCTCGCTGCCTCTCTGGCGATGGTCAGCTTTGTCACTCCGGCAACTACGGCAGCAATCGATCAGGACCTGGTGTCGAGCCATGTCCGCTCGCTCCAGCCCGGCCATCTCACCGATGTGCAAACCACGAACCAGCACATTGTGAAGCCGTGGTTCAATGGCCGGATCGACTTCGCGCCGCCAGTGCCGGAGCTTGCCGGCCAGGGCTTCCCCTTGGTGGGCGGAAGGCTCGATTCGATCGACGGCAAGACGGTCGCGGCGATCGTCTACAAGCGCCGGTTGCATACGGTGAACCTGTACGTCTGGCCCGAAAAGGATTCGTCCGAGCAGGCGCTAATCAAAGATGGATTCGCCATCCGCGAATGGAGCCGCAATGGCCTGCGCTTCGCTGCGGTGTCGGACATACCCGCTGCCGAACTGCAGCAGTTCGAGGCGCTGTTCGTTCAGGCCTCGAGCTAATCCATCTTCCGGATTGTGCCTTGCACGTCGCCGAACTTCATGCCGAACTTCCGCGCCATGACGTGGTTCGAAAGCGTGCCGTCGCGCTGCAGCTGAAGGCGCTGATCGATGGCGATGTGCCCGTCCTTCATGATGTAGCGGATCGTCGCGGTGTCGCCGTTGACTGTTACGTCCACGGGCCCGACCGCGTCGCTCAGGGTCCCGGTAAAACGGTCGGGACCTACGGGGTGCATTGCCCATACCCGCTTGCGCGGCGGCTTGCCTTCCTCCTGGACGTTGTCGATCAGGACAAACTCGCCCTCCTTGTTATGACCGCCCACACTGTCGACGACCAATTTGTGCGGGCGGTGAAGCGCGGTCCGCATCACATTGTCGGCATGCGTCTTGCCGGTGAAGAAATCGAGCATGTCGAGCTTCGGACCTGGGTCCGCGGCAGCCGCAGTTGTACTGGCAGCTAGTGCAACCACGGCCAGACAGACGAGCGGCTTCATTGCCGCCCTGCAAGCAGCGCATCCACGATGGTCGGATCTGCAAGCGTCGAAGTGTCGCCGAAGCCACTCGTCGCGCCTTCCGCAATCTTGCGCAGGATTCTCCGCATGATCTTTCCGGACCGCGTTTTCGGGAGCGCCGGCGTGAAATGAACTTTGTCCGGCGCGGAGAAAGCTCCGATGTCGTGACGCACTTCCTTGACCAACTCCTTGCGAAGCTCCTCGCTTCCGTCTTCGCCGGCGTTGAGGGTTACGAAGGCGTAGATTGCCTGGCCCTTAATCTCGTGCGGGAAACCAACCACCGCGGCCTCGGCGACCTTCGGATGCGAGACGAGCGAGCTTTCGACCTCGGCAGTACCGATCCGGTGGCCGGAGACGTTGATGACGTCGTCAACGCGGCCGGTGATCCAGTAATAATCGTCCTCGTCGCGGCGGCAGCCGTCGCCGGTGAAATAGAGTCCAGGATAGGCCTTGAAGTAAGTTTCGAAGAAGCGGCCGTGATCGTTCCAGACGGTCCTCATTTGTCCCGGCCATGACGTGGCGAGGCAAAGATTCCCGCTCGTAGGCCCTTCAAGGACATTGTGCGCAGCATCGACGAGGATGGGCTCGATTCCAGGCAGCGGCGTGGTCGCCGAGCCTGGCTTCTGCGGCGTGGCGCCGGGAAAGGGCGCAATCATGATCCCACCCGTCTCGGTCTGCCACCAGGTATCGACGACGGGGCATCGGCAATCGCCCACCACGCGCCAATACCATTCCCATGCATCCGGGTTGATCGGCTCTCCCACGGTGCCAAGCAGCCGCAGCGATCGGCGACCATAGCGCTTCACCGGCTCGTCGCCTTCGCGCTCGAGTGCACGGATCGCCGTCGGAGCGGTGTAGAAAATGGTCACGCCAAGGCGGTCTACGGTCTCCCAGAAGCGGCTGAAATCGGGGTAACTGGGGACTCCGTCGAACATCACGCTGGTAGCCCGCATGGCGAGCGGCCCGTAGACGACGTAGGAATGGCCGGTAATCCAGCCGATGTCGGCAGTGCACCAGAAGATGTCCTCGGGCCGGTAATCGAAAACCCACTCGAACGTGGTCGCCGCCCACACGGCATAGCCGCCGGTGGTGTGCACCACGCCTTTTGGCTTTCCGGTCGAGCCTGAGGTGTAGAGGATAAACAGCGGGTCTTCCGCGTTCATGATCTCCGGGTTGCAGTCGGTCGAGAGGCTGTCGCGGACATCCGAGTAGCGGATGTCGCGGCCGTCCTTCATCGGCACGTCGCCGCCGGTGCGGGTGACGACGATCACCGTGGGCACGTCGCGCTCGGCGAGCGCTTCGTCCACGTTGCGCTTCAACGGAATCTTCTTGCCGCCGCGGACGCCCTCGTCGGCCGTGATCACGGCGCAAGCGTCGCAGTCGCCAATGCGGCCGGCAAGGCTTTCGGGTGAGAAGCCGCCGAACACGACTGAATGGATCGCGCCGATGCGCGCGCAGGCGAGCATCGCCGCTGCGGCCTCGGGGATCATCGGCATGTAAATCATCACGCGGTCGCCGCGCTTGACGCCGCGCTGCTTTAGCAGGTTCGCGAAGCGGCAAGTCTCTTCGTAGAGCTCGCGGTAGGTAAGCTTGTGGCCGTGGCCCGGCTCGTCGGCTTCGAAGATGAGCGCCGTGCGGTCGCTATGCTCCGCAAGATGCCGATCGAGGCAGTTGACCGAGAGGTTGAGCTCGCCGTCCGCGTACCAATGGGTGTGGAAATCATCTTCGTCGAAGGACCAGTCCCCGGCTTTCGTCGGGAACTTGTTCCAGGTTAGGCGGCGAGCCTGGTCGAGCCAGAACCGGTCGGGATCCGATCTCGCAAGATCGTTAAGCTCGGCGAGTTCGGTGGGGCCGATGCGGGCATTGAAGTCTTCGGGGACTGGATGCACCGCTTCGGACACGTTTTCTTACTCCCTGGCAGCGCGCTCTAGAACGCGTTTCGCCTGAACTAGGTGCGGTCGATCGACCATTTTTCCGCCGACCGACAGCACGCCCGCGTCCGGATGTGCCTCGAAAGCGGCGACGATCGCCTCGGCGTGGCTGACATCGTCATTCGAAGGCGTGAAGGCGGCATTGATAACCGGCACTTGGGCGGGGTGAATGGCAAGCTTGCCCGTGAAGCCCTCCCGGCGCGCAGCTTCGGCTTCGCGCTTGAGGCCCGCATTGTCTTTGAAATCGGCGAAGACCCCGTCTACCGGCTGCACGCCCGCAGCCATGGCTCCTGCCAGGCACAGTGAACGCGCGAGCTTGTAGGTGAAGCTGAGCTCGCCGCTCTCGTCATACTTCGAGGATGCGCCGAGGGCGGCGGAGAGGTCCTCCGCGCCCCAGCTCATCGCCACGAGAGGCGAGTTCGGCTGGCGATAGGAGAGGAGCCCGAAGAGGCTCGCCGGAGTCTCGGTGACGATCGCGTGAATCGGGATATTGCCGGTCCGATGCGCCAGCTGGGTGACATCCGAGCCGCTTTCGCTCTTCGGTAGGACGATGCCGTGAACGTAGGCGCTGCCGATCAGCTTCAGATCGTCCTTGTGAAACTCGCTACCGAGCGGGTTTACGCGCACCCACCATTGCGGCCCGTTGGAGTGCTTCGGCAAATTCTTGAGGATGTCGCGCGCAGCAGGCTTTTGCGCCGGCGCGACGCTGTCCTCGAGGTCGAAGATGATTGCGTCCGCGTCGCTCTCGAGCGCCTTGGCGATCTTCTTCTCGCTGTCCGCAGGCACGAACAGCCAGGACCGCGGTTCAGCCATTGGGCTTCTTCAGAAGCAGCGCGGTGCGCGTGCATTCGCACACCAGCTCGCCGCGCTGGTTGAAGCTGCGGTGCGCCCAAGTGACGATGCCGGCGTTCGGCCGCGACTTGCTTTCCCGAACGGCAATGCATTCGGTTTCGCTGCGGAGCGTATCGCCGGCGAACACCGGGTTGGGGAACTTCAGCGCGTCGTAGCCGAGGTTCGCCACCAGCGTTCCGAGCGTGGTGTCGCTGACGCTCACGCCGATCATCAGGCTGAACGTGAAGCAGCTGTTGACCAGCGGTTTGCCGAACTCGGTCTTGGCCGCCGCCTCGTAGTCGAGGTGCAGCGGCTGCGGATTGTGAGTCAGCGTCGAGATCAGGACGTTGTCGGTTTCGGTGACGGTACGCGTGATCGCATGCGAAACGCGATCGCCGACCTGCCACTCATCGAAATACCGCCCGGCCATCAGGGCCTCCTAGGCAGGCAACAGCAGCTCGGCAACGCCTTCGGTGATGGCGTCGCCGTCGATGCGATAGGCGGCGTAGAGATCGGCGAGGTCGCCGGTCTGGCCGAACTTTTCGACGCCGAGCGGTGCGACGCGCTGGCCGAGGACCCCGCCCAGCCAGGAGAGCGATGCCGGCGCGGCGTCGGCGATGGTGACGAGACCG
Organism: Sphingomicrobium sp.; assembly: GCA_036275975.1. Taxonomy (GTDB): domain Bacteria; phylum Pseudomonadota; class Alphaproteobacteria; order Sphingomonadales; family Sphingomonadaceae; genus Sphingomicrobium. The sequence continues at coordinate 918 of DASUCP010000142.1, read as the reverse complement.
GCGCCGGGTGAGAGGCGGGAAAGCAGCTGCTCGACATGACTTGACGTACGCTCGCCGCCCCAACGCGCCGCCTGCGCCGCGGTCCAGCCGCGGTGGAGCAGGTCGGGTGAGGTGACGGCGAGAAGGCCGAGTCCGGGAATGTCTTCGCGTAGCTCGTCCCAGGCGGCGAGGGCTTCGGGCATCACCGCGCCCATCGCCACGATGGCCGCTTCGGAATTTGGTCCCGGCTCACAGAGCCAGTAACCGCCGGCGAGGGCAGCTTCGCGCCAAGTGTCATCGGTGCGCTCGACCTGCCGGATGCTGCGCGTGGAAAGGCGAAGGTACGTGCTTTCACCGTTCGGATCGTCGATCAGGCGGAACGCTTCCTCCATCATCGCCGCGAGCTCGTCGGCGTAAGCGGGCTCGTAATGGCGGAGGCCGGGCTGGCCGAGCGCGATCAGGGGCGGGTTGATCGACTGGTGCGCGCCGCCTTCGGGCCCTAGCGTGATGCCGCTCGGGGTCGCGACGAGCAGGAAGCGGGCGTCCTGGTAGCAGGCGTAGTTCAGCGCATCGAGGCCGCGGGCGATGAACGGGTCGTAGAGCGTTCCAATAGGGAAAAGGCGTTCGCCGAACAGGTCGCCGGAGAGTCCGGCCGCAGCTAACATCAGGAAAAGATTGGATTCCGCGATGCCGAGCTCGATATGCTGGCCTTCGTTGCTGCCACTCCACTTTTGTGGAGAGGCAATTTTTTCTTTCGCGAAAATATCCGGCATTTCGCTGCGGCGGAACAGCCCGCGCTGATTCACCCAGGCGCCGAGGTTGGTCGAGACAGTCACGTCGGGCGAGGTGGTAACAATCCGATCCGCGTGCTCGCCGCCGGCTTTCGACAGATCGAGGAGGATCCGGCCAAACGCAGCCTGGGTCGATTGCTCATCGCCC
>DASUCP010000141.1:0-2010 GCA_036275975.1 Sphingomicrobium sp. | reverse complement strand
GCGAGGCCGGCTTTGTCGGCGGCCGCAATCACTTCTTCGTCGCGGATCGATCCGCCAGGCTGAATCACCGCGGTCGCGCCGGCTTCCGCCGCTGCCAGGAGGCCGTCGGCAAACGGGAAGAAAGCATCGGAGGCGACCGCTGAGCCAATTGTCCGAGGTTCGGGCCAGCCGTTGGCTTCGGCTGCCTCGCGCGCGCGTATCGCGGCGATGCGCGCGCTGTCGCGGCGGTTCATTTGGCCCGCGCCGATGCCAGCGGTGACTCCATCCTTGGCGTAAACGATTGCGTTCGACTTGACGTGCTTGGCCACGATCCAGGCGAACAGGCAGTCGCTCAGCTCCTGTTCCGTCGGCTGGCGCTTGGTGACGCACTTCAGCTGGTCGCGAGTGACCATACCATTGTCGCGGTCCTGGACGAGGAGCCCGCCGGTGATGACCGCAAGCGTCTGGCCCGCTCGCGCCGGATCCGGAAGTTCGCCGGTGAGCAGCAGGCGCAGGTTCTTCTTCTTGGCGAAGATCGTCTTCGCGTCCTCATCGGCGTTCGGAGCGACCACGACTTCGGTGAAGATCTCCGTGATCGCCTCCGCAGTCGCGGCGTCGAGCGGGCGATTGGCCGCGACGATCCCACCGAAGGCCGAGACGCTGTCGCAGGCAAGCGCTTCCTTCCACGCGTCGAGCAGCGAGCCCCGCGTCGCAACGCCAGACGGATTCGCGTGCTTGACGATGACGATCGTCGGGTCCGCCGCACGGAACTCAGACACGAGCTCGAGCGCGGCGTTCGCGTCATTGAGATTGTTGTAGCTGAGCTCCTTGCCTTGAACCTGCTCGGCCTGCGCGATACCGCGCGCATGCGGGCCCACGGGCACATAGAGAGCCGCCTGCTGGTGCGGATTCTCGCCGTAGCGCAGGGGCATCTTGAGCTTGTTCGCCAGCGTCCACGTTTCCGGCCAGCGCTCGCCCTGGTCAGCGAAGGCGAACCATTGCGAGATGGTGGAGTCATAGGCGGCCGTCAGCGCATAGGCTTTCGCCGCGAGCTTCCTGCGAAGCTCGAGCGTGGTGCTGCCATCGCGTGCGTCGAGCTCGGACAGCAGCTCAGCATAATCGGCAGGATCGGTGACGATCGCGACATGTGCGTGGTTCTTCGCCGCCGAGCGCACCATCGAGGGGCCGCCGATGTCGATATTCTCGATGATCGTATCCCGGTCGGCGCCGCTCATCACCGTGTTGAGGAACGGGTAGAGGTTGACCACGACGAGATCGATCGGTGCAATCTCGTGCTCCTCCATCGCGGCGGCATGCTCGAGGTTGTCGCGAACGCCGAGGAGGCCGCCGTGGACCTTGGGATGGAGCGTCTTCACGCGGCCGTCCATCATCTCTGGGAAGCCCGTAAGTTCACTAATGTCACGCGGTGCGGCGCCTTTTTCGCGAAGTTTAGCCGCGGTCCCACCGGTCGAGACGATCTCGACGCCGTGGCGCGCAAGGCCGGCGGCAAGCTCGTCGAGCCCGCTCTTGTCGGAAAGCGAAATGAGCGCCCTTCGAACGCGGACGAGATCGGTCACAGAAGAATCCCTTTGCTTAGCTTGTACGGCGGAACTGCCAGCCGATTTCGCCGCCTAGCGCAGACACTTCGCCGACGACAACCAACTGAGTCGTCCTGCGCGGCTGTCCGCGGCCGTCGATCCACAGGCTTTCCTCGGTTGCGAGGTTGCCGCCGCGGCAGCGGAAGTTCCACGGCGGCGCACCCTTCGAGCGGAGGATCGCGCCCATTCCGTCGGCAGTGACCGTGGCTTCGATTCCCGGCGCGAGATGGAACCGCACGGCGTAGGCGGCCGACTGGCGGATCTTCTTGCGCCCCTTCGGCTGCAGCTGGTCGGCGCCGCGCAATTCCTTGCCGTCGTTGCCGAGCATCAGGCTGCGCTTGTGGACGATGCCGAACGCGCGGACGTAGCCGTCGTGGCTGGCTTCGAGTCGGCTCGCGTCATTGTCCTCGGTCCGGTCGATGGTGACGTCCTC
>DASUCP010000140.1:0-3752 GCA_036275975.1 Sphingomicrobium sp. | reverse complement strand
GTAGGGCGCGTCCTTGCCGAGCAGGGTCTGCGTCCGAACCACCATGTCCTTGATCGTGTGGTTGAGCGCGTGGCCGATGTGAATGTCGCCGTTGGCGTAAGGCGGGCCGTCGTGGAAGATGAACTTCTCGCGCCCCTGGCGGCTCTCGCGGATGCGCTGGTAAAGCCCCTCGGATTCCCACCGCGCAAGTATCGCCGGCTCCTTTTGCGGCAGCCCGGCCTTCATCGGAAAGTCGGTGCGCGGAAGGAAGACGGTCGATCTGTAGTCTGTCTTTGTGGTCTCGGGAGCGTCTGACATTTTCGGTCGCGGCTCTAACGGTCGCTTTGCGGAATGCAAAGCTGCCGATTGGCCGTGCGAAGCTCGGGCGCGCCGCTTAAGATGCGGAAATGAGCACGGAAGAGCGCGAGCTGATCGAGGCGGTGGGTCTCAGCCCCATTGCGATGGTGGTGAGCAACCCGCGCCGCCCGGACAATCCGCTCGAGATCGTCAACCAGGCCTTCTGCAGCCTCACTGGCTACAGCGAGGATGAGATCGTCGGCCGCAATTGCCGCTTCCTGGCTGGCGAGCAGACGGACGAGAGCGCCACGGAGGAGATTCGCTCGGCCATTCGGGATGCGCGGCCGCTCCTTATCGACATCACCAACTATCGGCGCGACCGGACGGCGTTCCGCAACGGCGTGATGATCACGCCGCTGTTCGATCCCCATGGCAAGCTCGCGTGGTTCCTCGGTTCGCAGGTCGATCTCGGCCCCGCTCATGACTCCGTGTTCCGTCAGCGCCGCTCTCGAGCGACGGAGCTGGTCGAGTCGCTTCCGCCTCGTCGGCGGCAAGTGCTTCAGCTCATGGCCGCGGGCCTGCTTAACAAGCAGATCGCGTGGGAGCTGAAGATCAGCGAGAAGACGGTGAAGATGCATCGCGCGCTGCTTCTCGAAGACCTCGGCGTCGCGACGTCGGCGGAGGCCATCCGGGTCGCAGTCGAAGCGGACCTTTAGGATAGTACCGGCCAAAGCCCGTATCGTCATTTCTTGAGCCGCCTCCTAGCTGAACCGAGAAGGGGCTCCGCCGCGCACCTCCCCGCCCGCGGCGGCCCCGATCATCCTCGGAGTCCAAGCTTATGCGCATCATCAACACGCTGACACTCGTCCTGATCATCGTCGGCGGCCTCAACTGGCTGCTGGTCGGTCTCGCCAGGTTCGACCTCGTGGCCGCGATCTTCGGCGAAATGTCGCCGATCAGCCGCCTCGTCTACGTCCTCGTCGGCTTGTCAGCTCTGTGGCAACTCATCCCTCTGTTCCGTGGCTCAGAAAGCCGCTGAAGAGCCGAGCATCGCGCCGCTCGACCGGGAGCGCATAGCCGCCGGCTTCGCTCGCGCCGTCAACATGACTGCGGACGAGCTTCGCGAGTGGCTTGCGAGCGACCTCAGCGTTTCCGTCGGATGGAAGGGAGTCGACGGAATGCTTCATGAGTCCGTCGGTCACGCCAGTGGCCGCTGGATCGCGGATATCCTCGAAACGCCAGGCTTCGCCCTGACGGACGCGGATTACTGCCACATGCGGAAGGTCGTCGGATTTATCCGGCGGCACCTGGCGCAGGAGCCGGCGAATCCGGTCACCTCGCGCTGGCGCTACTCGCTGATGAATTGGGGGCACGACCCCCTGAAGGGCTAAGCCGAGCTTAGCGCCAGCAGACGCCGCGCCTCGGCTTCGTCGCGCTTCATCTCCGAGATCAGGGCATCGAGGCTGTCGAACTTCAGTTCCTCACGGATGAAGGCATGGAGCGCGACCTCGATGTTTTGGCCGTAGAGGTCGGCGTCGACATCGAACAAGTGCGCTTCGAGCAGCTCCTGCGGCGGCTGGAACGTGGGCCTGACGCCGAAGCTGGCGACGCCCGGATGCTCGGTTCCGTCGTTTAGCGTCACGCGGACTGCGTAGATGCCGTACCTCGGTCGCTGGTAATCGCCGAGCTCAAGGTTCGCCGTCGGATAGCCGAGCTCACGGCCACGCGCGTCGCCGCGCTGCACGACGCCTTCGATCGCGAAGTCGCGGGTAAGGAGGTGCGTCGCATGGCCGATGTCGCCGGCGGCGAGCGCCTCGCGGATACGGCCCGAGGAAACGCGCTCACCGTCGATCAGCACCGGCGCGACTGCCTCGGCGATGATGCCGTGCTGAGCGCCGACTTGGCGCAATTCCTCGACGCTTCCGGTGCGGCCCTTGCCGTAGGTGAAGTCGTCGCCGGTCACGACGCCTGCGGCCCCGATCTGCTTGGCAAGGATCTCGCTGATGAAATCTGTCGAGCTGGTCGCTGCCATCTCTGCATCGAAGTGAAATACAAGCATTGCATCCGCGCCGGCATGGGCGAACAGCTCTTGCCGCTGATCGAGCGTCGTGAGGCGGAACGGCGGAACGTCGGGCTTGAAATATTTCACCGGGTGCGGGTCGAACGTCGCGACGATCACCGGCCGCCGCTCGTGGAAGCCGCGCTGGATCGCCCGCCCGACCACCGCCTGGTGACCGAGGTGGAATCCATCGAAATTGCCGAGGGCGACAATGCTCCCCCTCAAGGTCTCGGGGATGCCGCCGGCGAGGGTGAGGCGCTGCATTGCGGGGCGCCTTAGTGGGTTGGAAGGTGCCTGCGCAACAAGCGGTATTCGTGGACCGCGAGGAAGATCACAAACAGGTCGAAGATGCTGAGCAGGATCAGGCCGATGTCGTGGGTGAAGCTGTAGCGGTAGAGCTGGTAGGCGATGAACAGCCCGAACACCGCGAAGCTCGCCGGATAGGCCCAGAGCTTCTCCTTCAGGAGGCCGACTACCAGGATTGATTTAATGACGCCGTGACTGAGCAGGTAGAAGGCGTAGAAATGGTGCTCCGCGACCGAGAAATTCTGGCCGAACTCCACCACATGGTTCGCGATCCAGTCATTGGGGTCTTCGGTCAGCTCGCCCTGGCTGAACCGGTTGATCCAGCCGATGATGGTTGCCGTGCTCGTGAGATAAAGCGCGAGGCCACCCACGATCTCGATCAGCGCATGCAGCCCCTTCGCCGCGACGCTGACGACGAAAACCTGATGGATGCGTTTTTCCTGCATGGCCGCCCAACGCACTTAAGCTGGAAAAATGGAATTTTGCGAGGCAGAGGGGTTGATTGAGGGGGCGTTTCTCGCGCGCACGCATAACGCTGCTGCGATCGCTGCGTTTCGCACTCTTGACGAGAGCAAGTGCCAATCCTATCTGCAACTCATCCCGTTTCACCGGTTTCCGGCGGCGCATTCGTGCGCGCGTCGGTTTTTCGTTTGGAATGGGGTTCCTAGCGACGAGATAGGGCATTTCGCCCTGTGGAGCTGAAGAAGGGTAATAGATGGCTCGTATTGCCGGGGTGAACATCCCCACCAACAAGCGCGTGGAAGTCGCGCTGACCTACATCCACGGAATCGGCCGCACCACGGCCAAGAAGATCACAGAGCAGCTCGGCATTGCGCCGGAGAAGCGCGTCCAGGATCTCACGGACCAGGAAGTGCTCCACATCCGCGAAGCGATCGACAAGGACTTCACGGTCGAAGGCGATCTCCGCCGCGAGACCGCGATGAACATCAAGCGGCTGATGGACCTCGCCTGCTACCGCGGCCTGCGTCACCGCAAGGGCCTGCCGGTCCGCGGCCAGCGCACTCACACCAACGCACGCACGCGCAAAGGCCCCGCTAAGGCCATCGCCGGCAAGAAAGCTTAATTCATGGCTCGCGAAGCAACTCCCGCC
>DASUCP010000139.1:0-10826 GCA_036275975.1 Sphingomicrobium sp. | reverse complement strand
AGATCATGGGCCCTGCCCGCGAGGCGGTACGCAGGGCGCTCGCGATTCTTGCCATGCCGCAGAATGTGCCGCTCGCGCTGCGGATCGGCTGGCGCACGGCGGACCTCATGTGGCGCATCGCCGGCGATACCAGCACCGACTTCAACCATTATACGAAGCGAATGACGTTGGGCGCGGTCTATGGCTCTACCCTGCTCGCGTGGCTCGATGACGAGAGCGAGGGTTGGACGGACACGGGCGCTTTCCTGGATCGGCGAATCGACGACGTGATGAAGTTCGAGAAATGGAAGGCCGATTGGCGGGGCTCGTCAGACCAGCGGTTGAGCCTTTCACGCTTTCTTGGGCGCCTCCGTTACCCGCCTAGGTAAAGCTCCGTATCCAAGTTCCGGCTCGGCGAATGTACTTTGCCTCTGGCAATGAGCACTCGTTAATGATAATCACTCGCAAGAATGAACGCGCCCTTCCACCCTGAAACGATCAGCCTCGATCGTCTTGAGATCGGGACGAAGGCGCGCGTGCTGTCGATCGACTGGTCCACGCTCGAGAAGGCTGAGGCTTCGCGCCTCAGGCATTTCGGGTTCGATGAAGGGGTGACGGTCGAGCCGGCGCATCTTGGCCCGTTCGGCCGTGACCCGATGGCGATCCGCGTCGGGCGCATGACCGTCGCGATCCGGCGCAAGCACGCCGGCGCGATTCACGTCCAGCCGATCCGGTGAACCCCCTTCCGCTCGTTGCCGTCGCCGGCAGCCCGAACGCCGGCAAGAGCGCACTGTTCAACGCGCTCACCGGCGCTCGCCAGAAGGTCGGCAACTATCCCGGCGTGACGGTCGAGCGCCATTCGGGCCGCCTGATGCTCGCCGACGGGCGCCCCGTGGAGTTGGTCGATCTTCCCGGCGCCTACAGTCTCGAGCCCGCAAGCCCGGATGAGGCGGTTACCCGCGACGTGCTTCTCGGCCAGCAGAAGGGCGAGCGCGAGCCCGATGCGCTGGTGATCGTCATCGACGCTTCAAACCTCGACAATCACCTCCGGTTCGCGTTGCAGCTGATCGAGCTCGGCCATCCGACGCTCATCGCCCTGAACATGATCGATCTCGCGAAGCGCGACGGGCTTGAGCTCGATCCGAAGGTGCTGGAGCGCGAGCTCGGAGTGCCGGTAATTGAGACCGTCGCCGTTCGCCGCCGCGGAATCCAGGATCTTCATTCGGCGCTCGACGACATGCTCTCGGCGCCGCGCTGCGGCGTGCACAAGCTCGTGAAGAGCGATCTCATCCACCTGCAGCGGCGAGCGCGCGAGATCGCGACTGCAGCCGTTGTCAGCGAAACGCCGGTGAGGCGCTGGACTCACCGGCTCGATGCCGTGCTGCTTCACCCCGTCGTCGGCCCAATCATCCTCGCTGCGATCATGTTTGTGATGTTCCAGGCGGTGTTCGCGTGGAGCGCGGCGCCGATGGACTGGATCGGCCAGGGCGTCGCCTGGCTCTCGGCCGTAGTCACGAACGCGCTTTCGGCCGGACTCTTCCGCTCGCTGATCGTCGACGGTGCCATCGCCGGGGTCGGCGCGGTGATCACTTTCCTGCCGCAAATCCTGATCCTCTTTCTCTTCATCCTTCTCCTGGAAGGCACCGGCTACATGGTCCGCGCGGCCTTTCTAATGGACAAGCTGATGCACGGAGTCGGCCTTTCCGGCCGCGCGTTCATCCCGCTGCTGTCGAGCTTCGCCTGCGCAGTGCCGGGGATCATGGCGACCCGCACGATCGAGGACCCGAAGGATCGTTTGACGACAATCCTCGTCGCGCCGTTGATGACCTGCTCGGCGCGCCTACCTGTCTACACGCTGATCATCGCCGCATTCATCCCGAACACGCGCCTCGCCTGGGGCGTGGGGCTGCAGGGCCTGGTGATGTTCGGCCTCTACGTCTGCGGCATCGCCGGCGCGCTACTCGCTGCATTTGTGCTCCGCCGTGGCGTGCTCAAGGGCAGCGGCGGCGGCTTCATGATGGAGCTTCCGAAATACCAATGGCCGCTGCCGAAGGACGTCGCCATCGGCCTGCTCACCCGTGCGAAAATCTTCCTGAAACGCGCGGGGACGATCATTCTCGGAACCACGATCATCCTCTGGGCCCTGGCCAGCATCCCGCAGGCGGCTCCGGGGCAGAAGCAGAGCCAAGTCTCCATCGCCGGTCACATTGCAACCGGCATTGAAAAGGTCGTCGCGCCCATCGGCTTCAACCATGACATCAGTCTCGCACTTCTACCGGCCATGGCCGCGCGCGAAGTGTCGGTGAGCGCGATCGCAACGGTCTATTCGATCGACTCGCCGGATCAGGAAGCGGGAGCGACCAAGCTCCAGGACCAACTGCAGCATCGCTGGTCGCTCGCGACCGCGCTCGCCTTCCTCGCCTGGTTCATCTTCGCGCCCCAGTGCATCTCGACCATCGCCGTCACCAGACGGGAGACGAATGGCTGGAAGTGGCCGCTTTTCATGGTGACTTATCTATTCGCGCTGGCCTATCTCGCAGCAGGAGCGACCTACTGGATTGCGGTTGCTGCGGGATTTGGAGGAACATGACATGGCGGGCGTGAACAAGGTGATCCTGGTCGGCAATCTCGGTGCGGATCCGGAGGCCCGATCGCTCAACAACGGCGGCGAGGTCGTCAACATGCGAGTCGCCACGTCCGAGCAGTGGAAGGACCGCGACGGCAACCGCCAAGAGCGGACCGAATGGCACCAAGTCGTGATCTTCAACGAGAACCTCGGCCGCGTTGCCAAGAACTATCTACGCAAGGGCTCCAAGGTCTACCTGGAGGGGCAGCTCCAGACCCGCAAATGGACTGACCAGTCCGGCAACGACCGCTATTCGACCGAGATCGTCCTGCAGCGCTTCCGGGGGGAGCTCGTGCTTCTCGACAGCCGCGACGGCGGGGGCGGCTCACGCGGCGCCTTCAATGAGGACTTCGGCGGTGACGACTTCGGCGGCGGCGGTGGTGCGACGCGCACCCAGTCGCGTCCGCAGCCGGCGGCGTTCGACACCGACCTGGACGACGACGTCCCCTTCTAAGAGTCGCTGTTCCGCAACTTTGCGAGCGCCGCAAAAGGGCTCGCTTCGGCCTCGCTCAGAACCCCCGCTTCCTTGAGCGCGGCATCGGCGCCAGCGCTTCTCGGATACGGGTCGAGGTTGAGCGCGAGCGTGTCGGCAATCGCGGTTCCCAGGTCGATCGCCGCGCCATCGTAGAAGACTGTGTCGCAATCCTCCTCGCCAAGCTCGATCTCCTCATCCGGCCGATGGGCGTGCGGCTCGGGCATGAAGATGAGCGCGAACGGTTCGTCGACATGGGCAGCGACGGGATCCCCAGTGACCACGCAGCTTTGATCGAGAGCGGCTGCGAGGCGACCCTCGGCGCGGACGATGTCGCCGTTTCGCGTGAGCGTCACATGCGCGTCGAGGCACTCGATCGAGGGAAGCCCGAGACGCTTGGCGACTTCACGGCGCTCACCTTCGTCAGCGACCAGGTCAAGCCGGTCGCCGTCGTGGATTTGGTCGAGCCTGAGGTGATGTGCGAAGCGGCTGGTCATTGGAGCTTCCCTTGCTTCAGATCGTCGAGCGAAGCCGCTTCAAGCGTGCTCCACAAGCGCTTGAGCGCCTCGGCGCAGTGCTGGAGCGCATCCGCGGGCGCCGGGTCCCTATAAAGGCTCTCACGGGTGGCCTCGATCCACTCGCGTTCGCCGTGGGTCGCGGCTCGCCACAGCTCCACTCTCCCGGCGAGCGACCCGACCAGGCGGCGCACGGTCTTGCCCAGCGTCGGGTCGCCCATGCCGAGCTCGCGATGCTCCGACTCCATAACCTCGATGAACCGCTCGGTCAGCGCCGCCGATGCAGCGTCTCCGCCTTCACCATCCCGCTCCAGGCGCGCCATGGTAAACGCAAGCACGGTGGCGAGCACTGCGAACCGGCCGTCGAGCGTATCGGGGACCTTGCCTTCGACATACCAGTGCGGCCGGCGCGCCTCACCGGTTGCGGCATCGAACAACGGCGCGCCGGGCCATTCGGCCGTTAATCTCCGGAACAGGAAGTCCAGCATACGTCCCTTGCGCTTCGTTTGCTCGGCAGCGAGGCTTGCGCGCTTGCTTGCCGCCAGCATATTGAGGCCCGCGGGCCGGCACGCAAGGCGCGCTCGACATGAAGGGCGCCTCGCCCGCGCTCCCAGGAAGGATTTTGAAGAACCCATGAAGCTCGCGATGCTCAAGGTCTCGACGGTTGTTCTTGCAGGAGCGCTGATCGCCGGTTGCGCGACCAACCGTGCCCACAAAGGTGCGGTGCTCGACCCGCAGCTCGTCAGCTCGATCCACCCCGGTGTCGACAACAAGGCGTCGGTCCAGAAGCTACTCGGCGGGCCAACCTTCGCTGGCGAGTTCAACCCCAACGACTGGTACTATGTGTCGCGCGACACCAACCAGCTCGCATTCCGCAACCCGCGGCCAAAACAGCAAACCGTGCTGCTGGTCAGGTTCGACCAGGCCGGAAATGTCGCGTCGACCCAAAAAACGGGCAAGGAGCTGGTGCTCGGCCTCGATCCGAGCAAGCGCAGCACGCCGACCCTCGGCCGCAAGAAGAGCTTCTTCGACGAGCTCTTCGGGAATATCGGGACCATCGGCGCGCCGGGAGTCCCCGGCGGCGGCGGCGGAAGCGGACCTTACTAGAGCCCAGCTTCCTCAGCACGGCAGTTTCGCTTAAGCGCGTCGCATGACCGCGACGCCCGGGGGCATGACGTATGCCCACTACCTGAAGCTCGATCAGCTCCTCTCGGCTCAGCAGCCGCTTTCGGAGCTCCACGACGAAATGCTGTTCATCATCATCCACCAGACGAAGGAGCTGTGGATGAAGGAGCTGCTGCACGAACTCGACTTCGCGATCCGCCTCATCGGAGAGGACCGGTTCGCCGAGGCCTACAAGGCGATGGCGCGGATCAGCCGGATCCAGGCGGTCATGACCCTGTCGTGGGATGTCCTGTCGACGCTCACTCCGGTCGATTACCTCAAGTTCCGCAACGTTCTCGGAACGAGCTCCGGCTTCCAATCGGAGCAGTTTCGCGAGATTGAGTTTCGCCTCGGGCTCAAGAATCCCGCGTTCCTCGAAAAGCATGCGGAGGGGAGCGCCGGCCGGGCACGCCTCGAAGCGGCGCTCGACGAGCCAAGTCTTCGCGAAGCCGCGGTCGATGCGTTGGCACGCGCAGGGTTCGATCTCGGCGACCGGTCGGTCGAAGCGCTCGCCGCCGCCTGGCTCCAGGTCTACCGCGACGCTGACCGCTGGTTCGAGCTCTACGAACTCGCCGAAAAGCTGGTCGACATCGATGATGCGCTGGCCTCGTGGCGGCACAAGCATGTGCTGACGGTCGAGCGAATCATCGGCAACAAGCGCGGGACCGGCGGCTCGGCAGGAGCGCCGTATCTGCGCTCGACGCTAGAGAAGCGCGTGTTCCCCGAGCTCTGGGCGCTGAGGACCGATCTTTGAGCTTCAAGCCGCTGTTCTCGCGGAGCCTCTCGGCAGATCCCGAGCGGCTGCATTTCGCGGCGCACAGCCATCACCTCTGGCCCGACGCGAGCTTCGAGGGGCAGGTGCAGGCGTGGAACGACGCCGCTCGCTTCGCCGACCGCAAGTGGGGCAAGGTGATGGAGGAGGTTTGGCCCGAGGCCCAGGGTCACGTCGCCCGCGAACTCGGGACCGGCATGCCGGACGCGGTCGTATTCTCCTCCAATACCCACGATTTCATCGTCCGGCTGGTGACCGCCGCGCCGCGACGTGCGGGACAGCTGCGGGTTCTCACCACAGATGGCGAATTCCACAGCGCTCGCCGCCAGCTTGCCCGCTGGGAAGAGGAGGGCTGGATCAGGCTCGAGCGGATTCCCGCCGAGCCGTTCGACAGCTTCTCGGAGCGATTTCTGCAGCGCGCCCGGAGCGGCGAACACGACCTCGTCTTCGTCAGCCAGGTCCTGTTTGGCAGCGGTCGCATTTTCGAGCAGGTGGAAGCCATTGCTGCGATCGGACAGCCCGCCGGCCCATGGGTGGTCGTCGACGGTTATCACGCCTTCATGGCGATCGACCGTCCGTTCGGTCCTGCTCCGGCGAGCAGCGTTTTCTACCTCGGCGGCGGGTACAAATATGCGATGGCGGGTGAGGGATGCGCGTTCCTGCACGCTCCGCCGGGCTTCGGCCCCCGTCCGCCGGTCACCGGCTGGTACGCGGAGTTCGAGGATCTGAGCCTGCCTCCCGGCAGCGTCGGCTATGCCAAGGACGCCCGCCGCTTCCTCGGCGCCACGTTCGATCCGTCGGCGCTGTACCGCTTCAACGCCGTCCAGCGGATGCTTCAGGAAAACGGCCTCACTACGGCCCGCATTTCCGCTCATGTTGCGGCGCTACAGCGGCAATTGCTCGAATCGCTTGGAGACACGCCGCTCGCATCGGCGGAATTGCTCAACCAGGTCGACGATGGGCAGCATGCCCGCTTTCTCGCCTTCCGAAGCGCGAACGCGCAGCAGTGGTTCGAGGCGCTGCTTGCGCGAAACTGTGTCACCGATGTGCGCGGCGACGTTCTGAGGATCGGCTTCGGAATCTACCAGGACGGCGAGGACGTCGACCGTCTCCTTGAGCTGCTAAAGGAATCCGCTTGAGCGAGACCCGCGTGCGCCGAAGCAGCTCGCTTGTGCTCGCGCTGCTGCTCCTTGCCTATATTTTGAACTTCCTCGACCGGCAGATCCTTGGGATCCTCGCTCAGCCAATCCAGACCGACCTGCGTCTTTCCAATGCGGAGTTCGGAGCGATTGGCGGCACCGCTTTCGCACTGCTCTATGCGGCCCTTGGGATCCCGCTTGCTTATGTAGCCGATCGAACGAGCCGCAGCGCGGTCGTGTCGGCATCGCTCGCGATATGGAGCGCCTTCACTGCCCTTTGCGGCGCTGCGACCGGCTTTTGGTCGCTGTTCGTTTCGCGACTGGGCGTAGGCTTCGGCGAAGCAGGCGGAGTCGCTCCATCCTACGCCCTGATCACCGACTATTTTCCGCCCGAACGGCGCGCGCGAGCGCTCGCGATATTCTCGCTCGGAATCCCGCTCGGCCTTGGCGGAGGAGCCTTCATCGGAGCCCGCCTCACGGCTTTGCTTGGCTGGCGCGCGGCCTTCGTGATCATGGGGTTGGCGGGCCTGGTCCTTGCTCCGATTCTGCGCTCCGTAGTGCGGGATGTGCCGAAGGGATCCGAGGCTGGGGCGCGGGCGCCGTTCAGGGCCGTATTTTCCCTTTTCGCCCGCAAGCCTGCCTTTTGGCTGCTGGCGTTCGCGTCCGCGGCAAGCTCGCTCACCGGCTACGGTCTCGCCCTTTGGACGCCGAAGGTGATCATGCTCACCTTCGGACTCGACCTTGTCTCGACTGGAAATTTCGTCGCGTCCTTGCTGGTAATCGGCGGCTGCGCGGGAGTGTTCGCCGGCGGCTGGTTGGCGGACCGCCTGGGCAGCACGGATCGTGGTTGGTACGCGATGCTGCCGGCGATCGCGTGGCTGATCACCGCGCCGACATTTGTCGCCGGATTCTTTGCACCGACCCTGTGGCTGGCCTGGATCCTGCTTCTGATCCCGAATGCGCTGAATATCCTGTGGCTGGGACCGGTGATTACGGCCCTGCAGCATCTGGTGCCGAGACCAATGCGGGCGACCGCATCGGCAAGCTTTCTCCTCATTATCAACCTTATTGGATTGGGGGTGGGGCCGTGGCTGATGGGCCGCCTCGCGGACGTCCTGAACGCCAGCTACGGCGCGGATTCGCTGCGTTACTCCGCGGTCGCGTGTCTCGTTTTCTACCTGGTCGCAGCCCTACTGGCATTCCTCGCAGTGCGGCCGCTGAAGCGTTCCTGGGTGACTGACGAAAATCCTTAAGTATCTGAACGTACTAGCAATTTCGAGTTCACCCTAGTGCGCTAGAACGCATGTTCCATCCGTTTAAGTGTTGGAACGGTGCGGCGGACGGACCGTTTTTGCCGTTCGAAAGGAGATTTTCTGATGACCAGGGTGTTTCTCGCAGCGGGTGTTGCCGCTCTAGCGATCGCAGCCCCGGCCAACGCGGGGCCTGGGGGGCACGGCGGCGGCCATGGCGGCAACCAAACCCAGGTTCAGCGCGGCGGCGGTGGCGGTGGCCACCAGCAGGCTCAGGCCTTCGGCGGCGGTCGTCACGGTGGTGGCGGTGGCGGCCAGCACTTGCAGGCATTCGGCGGCGGAGGCCGCCATGGCGGTGGCGGCGGATTTGCCGCGCCGCGGATGCAGCATCAGCAGAGGTTTGCCGCGGCTGAGCGACCACAACGGGCTCAGCATGTTCAAATGCGCGCCGAGCGTCAGCAGGCGCACGGCAATCGGATGAACGTCCAGACCCGCAGCGCTGAGCGTCAGCAAATGCGCGCCAATCATGCACAGGCGCAGAATCGCATGGCTGAGCGCCAGCAGATGCGTGCGAACCACGCGCAGGCGCAGAACCGTGTGGCGCAGCGCCAGCAGATGCAGCTCAACCGTCAGAACATGATGGCCGAGCGGCAGCAGATGCGCGCCAACCGAATTGCGGAAGTTCAGAATCGCCAGCAGCTCCGCGCTACTCTTGGCCCGAACGGAGGGAATGCGGTTGGTTATGGTGTCGGCGGATGCCCGCCGGGCCTGATCAGCAAGAATTGCACTCCTCCGGGCTTGGCGATGAACGTTAACCGGGCTGCAACTGCGGAGATCTTCCGCGCCAGCCCTCTGGTTACGATGGCCTTCTCTCCGCGCACACGGCTTATCGGTCCTGCTGAGGCCATGGGCTTCGTGGGTCAGCCTCTCTCAACGGTGGACAACATCGTCCCGTTGATGGCGCTTCCCTCGAATGTCGCCTATCTCTACCCCGACACGCCAAACTATTATTATCAGTATGGCGGCGGCTACCTGTATCAGGTGGATCGTACGTCAAGCCTGATATCGGCGCTTCTGCCACTGCTCGGTGGCGGCTTCCTGCCCGGGCAGTACGTCCCGAACTATTACATGAACAGCTACGTACCGAGCTATTACGGCCTCAATAGCTTCTATCCGGCCAGCTACGGCGGTTACAGCCCGTATGGGTACAACAACCTGTGCAACCGCTATGAATATGGCGTCGTCTATCAGGTCGATTGCTACACAGGTCTCGTGCAGAACGTGATCCCGCTCTATGCGGGCGGCTACGGCGTCGGCCAGATCCTGCCTTCGGCATACAATTACTACAACGTGCCGTTGCAGTATCGCAGCATGTATTATCCGACGGCCGATTACTCCTACTGGTATGCGCCCGGAGCGATTTACCAGTACAGCCCTCAGACCAGCCTCATCACTTCGGTGGCGGCGCTGATGTCGCCGGGCTTCACAATCGGCCAGCCGCTTCCGGCGGGATATGGCATGTACAACGTGCCGCTCGCCTATCGGTCGACTTACTACGATACTCCGGATGCCTGGTATCGTTACAACAACGGCTACATCTACCAGATCAATCCGGCGACGCAGTTGGTCACCGCGATCGTGGCGTCGCTCCTGACCTAAGGGCTATTGGCCTCGATAATTTGAACTCAAATGGCCCGGCATGCGTTGCCGGGCCATTCCGTATGTAGAACAAAAGAAAGGCCAGCGCATGAAAAGCCATGCACTCGCACTCGGAGTCGCCACTGCGGCAATGCTCGCGCTCGGGGGATGCAACAAGTCCAACGGCAACGGGAACGCCGAGCAGAGCGCGCAAACCCCCAAGGCGGAAAAGATGGCGGGAAGCCAGACGATCGCCTCGGGACTCGACAAAAATGGTCAGTTCATGGCGGCAGCGAAGGCCGCAGGTCTCGACCAGACGCTCGCCGGACCAGGTCCGTACACCGTATTCGTACCCGATGACGCTGCGTTCAACGGTGCCCCGCAGGGCACGTTCAGCACCGATCCCAAGAATCGCGCCCAGCTGACCTCGGTCCTCACCAACCTGATCCTTCCGGGCACCGTGCTCGTCGCCGACATCGACAAGGCGATCGACAACGGCAAGGGCAAGACCCAGCTCGCGACCATGGGCGGAAGCACCCTCACGGCGACCAAGGACGGCGGCAAGACTGTCCTGACGGATTCGTCTGGCCACAAGGCCACGATCACGCAGGGCGACGAGAAATATACGAACGGCGTCGTCCATCACATCGACGCAGTCTTGATGCCGAGCAAACCGGCATCCGCGAACGCCCCGGCGGTCGGAAAGAAGGCCGGCTAGGCAGACCTCTTCAAGTCACCACTTCCGCGCGCGAAACGGCTCGCTATAACCGTTCCGTGACGCGTGCGGATGATGGGGCTTTGAAGCGATGAAGGCGACGATTGAGCGGGCGGTCCTCCTGAAGAGCCTGGGCCATGTCCAGTCGGTCGTGGAACGCCGCAACACCATTCCGATCCTGTCCAACGTGCTGATCGAGGCGCGCGAAGATGGGTCGATCCGGCTGATGGCGACCGACCTCGACCTGCAGGTCGACGAAAGCGTCCCGGCCAACGTATCGCAGGCGGGCGCGACGACGGTCTCCGCGCACACTCTTTTCGACATCGTCCGCAAGCTGCCCGAGGGCAGCCAGGTCGAGCTGACGGCCGCCGAGGGTAAGATGCAGGTCGTCGCCGGCCGCTCGCGATTCAATCTCTCGACGCTTCCCCGGGATGACTTCCCGGTGATCGCAGAGGGCGAGCTGCCGACGAAGTTCGAGCTTCCGGCCGCAACGCTTCGCCAGATCATCGAGAAGACGCGCTTCGCGATTTCGAGCGAGGAGACCCGTTACTACCTG
>DASUCP010000138.1:0-11478 GCA_036275975.1 Sphingomicrobium sp. | reverse complement strand
CAGGGACGGGCGGTTGTGTGCGTAACGCACGACCCGACCGTCGCCGCCGCGGCCGACGTGCGGATCCACATGCTCGACGGAGCAATCCGCAATATCGATTGATCGCTGCTCACAGTCTCGCATCCGCCGGACTGTGGGGCGCGAGCATAGCTGCGGCGCCCACCGCCATATGTGTGCTAGATCATCCGGCAGAAGGCCGGTGGGCCCTTCGTACCGCAGACGTCGGGTCTCGTGTGTGTTGCGCGCCAGTACCTAAAAAGCCCAAGCCGCTGCAGGACGTCGGGCGCAGACGGGTCCTCCAGCATAGCGCGCACGCTTGGGTACCAGAGCACGGATGGCCAATCGAAACGCGAGTTCGATCGGCGCGCGACTATCATCAACGCCTGATGATTGGCACCGAGAACCGCGATCATCTTGACGGTCCAGGGATCCAGCTGGTTGTCCGGCAAGGCGAGGAGCATCTGCGCCGCGCGCGCTTTCCGCGCCGAGTTGCCGGTTTGCATTGCTTCAAATGCCGCCAGTAACGCAGTGCGTTGAGTAGCCGGCAACTGGAACTTTGGATCCTGCAACGCCTTGATGCCAGCCCAATAATTGCCCGTTTCTGGCGCCTCGGCCAAAGCAATGAAGTTAGCCATGTCGGGTGCCTGGCTAAGGTCTACGCTCAGATCGATATGCGGTTTCGCATCATCGACCCGACCGACGACGATAAGTGAATCTGCGAGCGTAAATTGGGAGATATCATCGAGTGCGAGCATATCCGTTGCGCGACGGAATTGTTCGACGGCATCAGAATAGCGGCCAACATTTTCCAGCACGAGGCCGTAGAGGAGATGCTCGCATCCGCAGTCCAACGGCCTGGTTGCAATTGCTTTCTTCAGCCACGTTTCCTGTCCCAAAAGATCCGCGGAATCGATCAACAGACTCCTGTTGGAAATAGCTTCGCTGTTCGTGGGATCGAGCGACAGCGCCTTGTCTGATGCCTGGAGGCCGATGCGGCGTATCTCGTCTTGAGCCGGGCCTGGGGGATTCAGCCATCGCACCTGCCCTGCGGCAACCGTCACGGCGGACCATCCCCAGGAGAAATCGGGTGCCGCCGCGACAACCTTGCGCGCGAAGTCCATCGCTTTTTGAGGCGCGCTCTGGAAGACCGCACCGGTCTGGCAATATTGCATGTAGTCGGTGAGCACCGGGTCAGGCAGTGGCTTCGGATAGGTCGATGCAGCGAACAAGCCGCAGCGGGCCATCTTGGCGGCATCGACGGCGATGCGGCGCGGGACGTGGGACATCTGCGCAACGTCATAGTTCGAGCTACTCGACCACAGCGTCGCACCCGAGCGCTCGTTGGTGAGGTGCGTGATAACGCGAATCTGCGCACCATCGCGGCGGATGGTCCCGCCGAGTGCGTACGCAGGCGCCGTTCCCGGTGGCGGTGTCGCGGCGGTCGAAAGGCCTATTACTCCCTGGTCCCCAAATGCGGCACTGATCTCGTCGCGCACGGCATCAGGCATGGAGGCAGGCAAATCTGTCGAGAGGCCCTGGAAGCCCGTGAGCCGAACCACCATGCTGTGGGCCGCCGCAGGCCGCGGCTTCAGGAACCACCATGCGCCGCCAAGCGCCAGCAAGAGGATGGCGAATCCGGCGGCGGCTACCAGTCGCTTCGGCAAGGGACTCCGCGGTCGACGCGCCTGCGCGGTTGGGGCGGATGCTTGCTGATTGGCCGGCGACATTTGCCCGATCTGCCTGACGAGTGCGTCTATCGACTTGTCCCAGCCTTCGAAGGCATCGATCCACTGGCGGGTCGAGAGCTCGTAGGCGAAGGCGTCGCTCGGCTCGACGTCCTCGATGCGGAGGGCCATCACCGGGATGTGGTAGCGGCTGGCGAGCGAGAGCTCCTTTTTGATCTCGTCGCTGTTGTTGGCCGCCCCCGAAAATACCAACACCATGGCGGGCGCCTGCCGCAACGAACGAACGATCGCTTCCTGGTAATTCTCGCCGGGCGCGACATCGCGGGACGACAGCCAGCACTCAGGGCCGCGTCGCTCGATGGCCTTGCACACGGACAATGCCTGCTTGCGGTCAGCGGTCGCGTAGCTGATGAACACAGGCCGCGTCAGTTCGCGGTTATCGCTCGTTACAGCTCCCGGTTCATTCACGGCACGTGCCCCCGCCGGATCGGCAGGTTCTACGTCGTCAGCAATCAAAAGGAAATGAGCGTGCCCATTGAGCTGTTGGCTCCGCGAGCGGACGGTGCCAATGTTTCGGACTCGGGCGACTAAAGGGGGCGAGTCCAATGCGATATGCGTGTCTGTTGCTGCTGGTGTCCACCGCGGCGCTTGCGGAGATCCCGACGCCGGTCCGCCCGGTTACCGATCCGAAGAGCCTGACATCGCCGGCCGATCCGCAGGCCGCGCCGGTGCCGATCGACGATCTCGTGTTTTCGCGCGGCGTGTTGGATTCGACGTGGAGTGCGGACGGGCGACAGCTGTTCATCTCGACCAACCTCACCGGCCGGTACAACATCTGGCGGATGGACGCGTCGGGCAGCTGGCCGGTCCAGCTGACGCAGTCGGACGACAACCAAGGCGGCTTCGCTGTCTCGCCGGACGGGAAGACCCTCTATTTCACGCAAGACAAGGGTGGGAACGAATATACCGACATCTATGCCGTACCGACCGCGGGAGGCTCGTCCAGGAACCTGACGAACACGCCGGAACTCCGCGAAGGCTCGCTGCTCATCGCGCCCGACGGCCGCGCCATGGCCCTGTCGACGAAGGCGAAGAGCGAAGGCCAGGTCAATCTTGCGGTGATGGACATGGCGACCAATCAAGTGCGCCCGCTGACGCACGAAGCCGATCCGCAGTGGCAGTGGAGCGCGGTCGCGTGGACCGACGGCGGCCACTCGCTGATCGCCAACCGCAGCTTCGTTGGCGGCGACAAGGGCGAGGTGTGGAAGGTTGATGTCGCAAGCGGCAAGGCGACCAAGCTGCTCGGCAAGCCCGACGTGATCTATACCGCAACAGGCGCGACCCCGGACGGGTCGGCAGTGGCGCTCACTACGAACGATCAGACGAAGCAGCTCCACGCCGTCGTCTACGCACCGGCTTCGGGCGCTATCCGCACCCTGAAGCCGACGCCGTGGGAGCAGAACAGCGGAGCGATCGGCCCGGACGGTCGATCGATGGTCGTCCAGACGGGCGAAGACGGGCGGCAGTCGCTCGAGCTGGTCGATCTTGCGACGCTTGCGGAGCGACCGCTTGCGATGCCGCCCGGAGTCAACACAACCGCCGGAACGCAGCCGTTCACGCCGGATTCTCGCCGGCTGATGATCCTGCATTCGGGCGCGGACTCCCCAACCGAGCTGCAGGCGTTCGATGTGGCGGCGGGCAAGACGTTGCCGCTGACGCATCTCGCCATGGCGAGCCTCGCGCCCGAGCATCTGCCCAAGTCGAAGATTGTCACCTACCGCAGCTTCGACGGGACGCTGGTCAGCGCCATCGTGACGATGCCTTTCAACCTTAAGCGTGACGGCAGCAACCCGGCGGTGGTCATGCCGCACGGCGGGCCGACGGGGCAGACGAATGACGGGTTCAGCCGTTACGCGACTGCTCTCGCAAGCCGCGGCTACGTCGTCATCCAGCCGAACCCTCGCGGCTCCACGGGCTATGGCCTCGCGTTCCAGAAGGCCAATTACCAGGATCTCGGTGGCGGCGATCTCAAGGACGAGGTCGCGGCGAAGCAGTTCCTGGTCGACAGCGGCTATGTGGATCCGAAGCGGGTCGGCATCTTCGGCGGATCATATGGCGGGTTCATGACCCTGATGGCGATCGGGCGTACGCCGGACGAGTTCGCGGCCGCGGTCGACCTGTTCGGGATCATCGATTGGCGAACGATGTGGCAGCACGAGGATGCCGAGTTGCAGGCGTACCAGAAATCGCTGCTCGGAAGCCCCGACGAGTTTCCGAAGGTCTACGACGCCAATTCTCCGCTGACGTACATCAACGCCGCGAAAGCGCCGCTGCTGGTGCAGCAGGGCGAGAACGACATTCGCGTACCGGCAGGGCAGGCGAAACAGGTGGTCGAAGCGCTCAAGAAGAAGGGAAAGATCGTCGACTCCGTCTTCTACCCGGAGGAAGGGCACGGCTTCTACAAGCGCGAGCACCAGCAGGATTCGCTGCAGCGGATGGTCGACTGGTTCGACAAATATCTGAAGGGCGCGAAGTAAGCGCCCCAATAACGCCGAAGCGTAGGCTGTAACCTTTGCTTCCGCCGTTCCGAACTGCGCGGTGACGGGTCGGCAGATCGTCCCGTCCCCAAAACGGAACGGAGACGACCATGAAGACTGCGCTTTCCCTTGCAGCTGCCTCGACGCTTATCGCGTTGGCGGGCGCTGCAGCCCCTGCTTCCGCCGGAGCTCCCCAGAGCGCCGCCGCTGCGGTTGAGAAATGTTACGGCATTGCGCTTGCCGGCAAGAATGACTGCAAGGCGGGACCCGGCACGACCTGCGCCGGTACCTCCAGCGTCAACTATGCCGGTAACGCCTTCAAGGAAGTGAAGCCCGGCACGTGCCTGTCGCTCGGCGGCACTCTTCAGCCGCACGACGGACACGCAGCGCCCAAGCCTCGCAAGGCCTAAGGCGATGCAGCTCTCCCCGGCACCGGCCCCCCCCCTCCCTGCCCTCGCCGGAGTCGGTCTCAAGGCAATGCATTACGCAGCGTTCCTGGAGGCCGCGCGCCGGGGAGAGTCTCCCGCCTGGGTGGAGGTCCACCCGCAAAATTACTTCTGCGCGGGCGGCCCGACGCTGCGCTGGCTCACCGCTGTGCGCGAAGCCGTGCCGGTGAGCTTTCATTCGGTCGGCCTGTCGCTCGGCAGCCCGAACGGTGCAGACCGCAGCGAGCTCGACGCGCTCACCAGCCTATGCGAGCGGTTCGAGCCGGCGATGGTCTCGGATCATCTAAGCTGGTCGATCCTCGACGGCGACAAGATGCCCGACCTGCTGCCGATGCCGATGAGCTCGGATTCGTTGCGGCATTTCGTGCGATCCGTCGACGAAGTGCAGGAACGGCTCGGGCGAGCAATCCTGATCGAGAACCCCTCGCGCGTCCTCGCCTTTCGCGGCGACAGCTACAGCGAGCCCGAGTTCCTGCTGGAGCTCAGCAAACGCAGCGGATGCGGGCTGCTAGTCGACGTTAATAACATCCTCGTCGGCGCGACCAACCTGGGCTTCGATGCCGACGTTTATGTCGACGAAATCGCCTCGGGTGAGATTGGTGAAATCCACATCGCGGGCCATACCGTCGAAACCGATCCCGACGATGGCGCGAAGATCGCGATCGATGATCACGGCTCGCCTGTTTCGGAGGAATGCTGGCGGCTGCTCGAGCGGCTGCTCATCAGAACCGGTCCGCGTCCCGTGCTTTTGGAGCGCGACAACAACATTCCGATCTATGCCGAGCTCGCCGCCGAAGCGGCGCGGGCCGATCGTCTGCTGATCCCGGAGATGGCCGATGCGGCCTGAATCTTTCAACGCGTTTCACGAGGCTATTCGGTTTGGGGCAGGGCATTGTCCCCCCGATCTGTTCGACGGAAGCGTGCCGGCGATCGTGCGCGGACTGAAAGTCCATGCGAACAACATCGCTCACGCCCGCCACGTCGCGCTTGAGGAAACCTATCCACGTCTGTTGCGGGCGATGGACCCGGGCGCATTCCACGAAGCCGCCGAGCAATTCCTGGACCAACCGCATGTGGTCAGCCTTTCGCTCGACGCACTCGGCGAAGGATTCGAGCGGTATCTCGAAGAGGCCTCCTTCCGCGATCTGGCTCGCGCGGAATGGCGGTGGCTGGAGACATTTCACGCGGCGGAAGCCGAGGCGCTGACGGTGGCCGAGCTTGCTTCGCTTCAGCCCGACGCGCTGCTTGCGGCGCGGCTTCGCCTTCACCCGGCGACGCGGTGGCTCGTACTTGAGGAGCCGGAAGCTTTCGATTGGGATTGGCAAATCGCCGGCGACGGTGAAGTGCTTTTGCTCAGCCGCCCTGACGCCGAAGTGCTGCTGCGGCGCGTCGACGCTGAAGCGGCATCGATCCTCTCTGCTCTTTCCAAGTCGCGCCCGGTCGTTCGGTTGCTCGGCGCCGATTTGCCGGCGCTGATCACGCTCATCGATGCGGGAACGATCGTTCTGGAGTCCGTCCGTGAAGATTGAAGCCCTCCATAGCCGCGCGATTGCGCTGCTTCGAAGCGCCTGGGTCGAGTCTATCGTGCTCTTGTTTGTCCGCGTGGTATTTGCGGGCATCTTCTGGCGATCGGGCGAGACGAAGGTGGTCGCCGGGACGTGGTTCAGCGTCACGCAGGAAACCTATGGCCTCTTCGCGAGTGACTTTTCCGGTGTTCCACTGCCGCCGCACCTCGCGGCGAACCTCTCGAATGCGGCGGAGCATATCTTTCCCGTGCTGCTCGTGCTCGGCCTCGCCACCAGCTTCTCTGCAGCGTCGCTGCTCGTGATGACGCTGGTCATCCAGATCTTCGTCTTTCCGGACGCATGGTGGCCGACCCACTCGCTGTGGGTAGCGCTCGCGCTCGTCCTGATTACGCGGGGAGCCGGATTCTTTTCGATTGATGCCTTGGTCGGCCATCGGCTCTTCCCGATGCCTCAGCGGCGAGCAGTCCGCGCATGAGGGCTGACGACGACAGCCTCCGCCGGGGGATGGCGCGCGCGCTCGCCGGCGACAAGCCAGCCTATGCGCTTGTGCTGAAGCAGTCGCGTGACTGGCTGCTTGCTTATTACCGACGCCGAGTGCCGCCCGCGATGATCGACGACCTCGTGCAGGAAACGTTGCTGTCAGTGCACTCGAAACGGCAGAGCTTCGATCCTGCGCGGCCCTATTTGCCGTGGCTCGCAGCAATTGCGCGATACCGCTGGATCGATGCGCTGCGGCGAATGCGGGACACCGACGAGCTTCATCCCGAGGACATCGCGAGTGACGAGGACGACAGCCCGATCGTCGCGCGGCTCAGCATCTCACGGCTGCTCTCGCGACTGCCCGCTCGGCAGGCGAACGTCATCGTGCTGACGCGCATCGAAGGCCGCAGCGTCGCCGAGGCGGCGCGCATCTGCGGCCAATCGGAGAATCTGGTCAAAGTAAATGTCCATCGCGGGCTCAAGAAACTGGCAGCCCTGGTTGAAAGTGAGTGAGTATCATGCCGACCCCTGACGACCTTATTGACCGGCTTACAGCCGACCTTGAGCCGAAGCGGACGATCTCGCCGTGGCTCGGTCGCGCGATGCTGGGGGCGACTGCGCTGCTGACGATTGCAGTGCTCACGGGCCTGTTCGGAATGCGCGCGGACTTCACCGGCGGCCGGCCCCATTCGGTGCCGCTGATGAGCGAGCTGGTGATCCTGTCCGCCGGCTGCGCGATTGCCGCGGCGCTCACCGCGATAGCTCGCCCGGCCGTCGGAGCCGTTCGGAGCGGCTGGCAATGGGCGGCCACAGCGCTCGCCGTGCTGCCAATCGCGGCGTTTGTGACGGCCGCCGGAAATGCGACTCAGAGGGCGCTGATGTTCCCGCCGGACGGGCCGTTCTGCCTTGTCGCGGGCACGCTCGCGAGCGTCGCTTCCATTGCATTGCTGACGCTGTGGCTGCGGCGCGGAGCTCCGACTTCGCCCGAGCTCGCCGCGTGGATGATCGGCATCAGCGGTGGCGCCGTCGGCGCGCTCGCCGTTGGGTTCGTCTGTCCGAGCGACGCCATCACGCACATCGGTGTGTGGCACGAGGGGATCATCGTCATCGCAGCACTCGCCAGCCGAATCGTCCTTCCGCGATTCCTGCGTTGGTAGGCATGCTCGATTCCGCATTGATTGGCGTGTCCGACGTGCTCGCGGACGAAGATCAGCTCGAGCTCGACCGGCTGGTGGATTCCCACAACATGGAGCGCAGCGGAATCCAGGATGCACGTCTCATTTCGATCATGCTGCGCTCGCCGGATGGTGCGCTTTTCGCCGGTCTGCACGGCTACACCTGGGGCGGTTATTGCGAGGTCAAATCGCTGTGGGTGGCCGGCGAGCGGCGCGGGAAAGGCTTGGGCAGCCTGCTTCTGAAGTCCGCCGAGCGCGAAGCGAAAAGGCGCGGCTGCGGCGGGGTGCTTCTCACCACGCACAGCTTCCAGGCGCCCGACTTCTATCGCCGCCACGGCTATCGCGAAGTGGTCAGCATTGCCGATTGTCCCGTTGGTCACGCGTACATCCTGATGGCCAAGACGCTGGATGCCTAACTACGGGACGTCGGCGGCGTTGCGATGCTCGTCTGAAGAAAGATAGGGATGCGGAGTTCGTCGACGGAGTCGTGACGCTGGTCGATCGGGACTCGCTGGAAGTTTCGCCTCGGCCGAAGTAGCCTCGGCAAATCAGACCTTTGGGGGCGATTCCATGTCGATCGAGAATTTCCGCGGCGCGGCGCGCCTTGCAGCCATGCTTCTTGCGTGCACCGCGCTTCAGTCCATCCAGGCGGTCGCGCAGAACGTGGCGGCGACCACACCGACGACCGGCTCCGCGCACGCGAAGCTCGGGGCGTGGGGCATCGACCTCACTGGCCGCGATCTGTCGGTGAAGCCTGGCGACGATTTCGAGAAATACGCGTCGGGCAACTGGCTAGCTCGGACCCAGATCGCTCCCGACAAGCCGGAAGTCAGCGCCTTCTATGATCTTTACGATCTGACACAGGACCAGCTGAAGGACCTCGTCACCAACGCGCCCGCCGACAGCAAATATGGCGCGATGTACAAGAGCATGATGGACGAAGCGGCGGTCGAGGCCGCCGGCTTGACGCATCTCAAGGCCGACATCGCAAAGGTCGATGCGATCAAGACCAAGTCGGAGTTCGCGCGTAGCATGGGCGCGGCGCTCGGCGATTTCGGCAGCTCGGTCTTCTACTACGACCTCGAGCCCGACACGGCCGACGCTAAGATGAATGCGGTCTATCTCTATCAGTCGGGGCTCGGGATGCCGAACCGCGATTATTATCTCAGCGACCAATTCAAACCCCAGCGCGAGGCTTACCGCGCATATATTGAGCGCACTTTCCGCAATATCGGCACGCCCAATCCCGCCGCCGCCGCGGACCGCGTCATGGCGTTCGAGACAGCGATCGCCAAGGTCAGCTGGCCGAGCGCGGACCGGCGCGACATCGACAAGACGAACAATCCGATGAGCACCGCCGCACTCGCCAAATATGCGCCGGGCCTCGACTGGCAGGCGTTCTTCGCCGGTGCCAAGATCCCGGCGCAGAAGCGGATGATCGTCAACGAGAACACGGCGATCAAGAAAATCGCTGCGCTGTACGGCGCGACGCCCCTGTCGACGCTGAAGGAATGGCAGGCGTTCCATACCGCCGACCAAGCGTCGCCGTATCTCAACAAGGCGATGGTCGACAGCCGCTTCGACTATGTGAAAACGATCAGCGGGGTGACCGAACAGCGCCCGCGCTGGAAGCGCGCGGTGTCGTTGGTCGACGGCCAGCTCGGGGAGCTGGTCGGGCAGGATTATGTCGCCCGCTATTTCCCGCCTTCCTCCAAGGCGAAGATGATCGAGCTGATCGGCAACCTCAAAGCGGCGATGGCCGAGCGCATCAAGGGCAACAGCTGGATGAGCGATGCGACCAAGACGGCTGCCGTCGAAAAGCTCGGCAAGATGGACGTGATGGTCGGCTATCCCGACAAATTCCGGGATTACAGCGCGCTGCAGGTGGATCCCAACGACCTGTACGGCAACGTGAAGCGCGCGAACCGCTTCAATGCCGATTACGCCATGGAGGACCTCGGCAAGGCGGTCGATCACAAGAAGTGGGTGATGAACCCGCAGGAAGTGAACGCCTACAACGGCGGCGGCGAGAACAAGATCGTGTTCCCGGCCGGAATCCTGCAACCGCCGTTCTTCGATCCCAATGCCGACGACGCCGTCAACTACGGCGCGATCGGTGCGGTGATCGGGCACGAGATCAGCCACGGCTTCGACGACCAGGGCCGCAAGTTCGACGCCAGCGGCTCCGTCCGCGACTGGTGGACGGCCGAGGACAACAAACGCTTCAACGCCGAGGCCAAGATCTTCGGGGACGAATATGCGAAGTTCGAGCCGGTGCCGGGCGCGCACATCAATCCGGCGCTGACGATGGGCGAGAATGTCGCCGACTTCGCCGGCGTGCAGGTCGCGCTCGATGCCTATCACCGTTCGCTTGGCGGCAAGCCGGCGCCGGTGCTCGACGGCCTGACCGGCGACCAGCGCTTCTTCCTCGCCTATGCGCAATATTATCGCGAGAAGCAGCGCGAGGATGCGCTTCGCAGCCAGGTGACCACCGACCCGCATAGCCCGGGCCGGTTCCGGGTGCTCGGCCCGCTGCCCAATGTGCAGGCGTGGTACGATGCGTTCGGCGTGAAGCCGGGCGATGCGATGTACATCGCGCCCGAGAAGCGCGCGCACATCTGGTAAGCGGCGCTTTGCGCATTGCTGGACGCGGCGATATGCGTTGCGGCCACTGATGCGGAGGGCGGATGAGCGAAGTTCCGGTCGAAGCTGGAGTGGGTGAAGTAACGCCAGCGCCGCGGCGGACGGGCCGCGCGCATTTTGACGTGATCGCGTCGGTCGCCGCAATCTTCATCTCGGCGGTGTCGCTTTACGTCGCGATCCAGCATGGGAAGACCGAGCGCGATCTGGTGGCCGCCAATGTCTGGCCCTTCCCGCGAGCAATCCTCAGCAATGGATATGATGCGAAGGGATCGACGGCGATCGGCGTCTCAAATGGTGGTGTGGGGCCTGCGAAGATCCGAAGTTTCGAGCTGTTCTATCGCGGCCAACCGGTCACTTCCGGCCTGGACCTGATCAGGAAATGCTGCGGTCTCGCGCTCGGAAGGGCGGCAGTCAAAGCCGCGTTTCCCAACGGAACATCGAACTCGATCGTCGATGAAACTGTCCTCAGGCCGGGCGAGGACAATCCGGTGCTGCGCGTCCCGCCGTCTACAACCGTTCCGGCGATCACGAACAAGTTTTCGCAAGTCAGCGTGCTGACCCAAGTAACGTTTCGCGTCTGCTATTGCTCGGTTCTCGATCAGTGCTGGATCAGCGATCTGAGGAGTACACGCACCCAGCCGGTGCAGGAATGCACTGCACCTCAGCATCCGTACGATCCCAACGGGCCGTAACCCGCCGACAGACGAACACATGGTAAACCGCGGCGTATCCATGCTATTTTGGCGCGAAGCACGGAGGCAACCATGAGCGGGATTCTGGACAAGTTTCACGTTGAGCACGGCGTTCAGGGCGCGCGCATATTGGCGCGCACGCGCGAGCTCACGGCGCATTGCAAGACCGACAGCGACATCGACGCGGCGGTGGCGATGCTGAAGGACGACCTCGACGCCTGCGCGAAGGAGATGAAGCGGCTGGTCGAGTTGAACGGCCGCGGCGCCCTTTTTGAAGGTTGGCCCAAGGCAGGC
>DASUCP010000137.1:0-2797 GCA_036275975.1 Sphingomicrobium sp. | reverse complement strand
GATCGTGGCGTTGCCAGACCGAGCGCACGCCAGCCGGCGAAATTGAGCGGCCGTGTTTGCGGAGCTCGTTGGCGATGCGGATTTGGCCATAAGCCGGCTGGTCCAGCGAAAGCTCGACGATGATCGCCTCGACCTCGGGCGGCGTGCGGTTCTTCAGGATCGGCTTTCGCCGCGTCAGTTCCTGCAGCGCCAATTCGCCGCCGGCGTCGTAAAGCTCCCTGAAGCGGTAAAAGCTGTCGTGACTATAGCCCATCATCTTGCAGGCCTGGCTGACGTTGCCGAGCTGCTTGGCCAGTCGAGCAGGCCGGCTGTCAATGGCGCCGCGATTTTCCTCAAAAGTGGCGCCGGAAAATTCCCCAGTCTGGCGGGTTGGCGATCAGCCGTTTGGGTGATCGGCTCCTCCGTTTTTTAGCGGCCGGCCGCGACGCTTGAGGGTCGGCGGAATGGGATTGGCGCGGGCATTCGGCGTGAAGCGGACGGTCTCGGGCAAGAGGTCGGCGTGCTCGCGCAACCGATAGCTCGACCCTTCGATCTGGATGACGACGGCGTGGTGAAGCAGCCTGTCGAGAAGGGCCGTGGCGACGACGGAATCGCCGAAGATGTCGCCCCACTCGGCGAAGCCGCGGTTTGAGGTGAGGATCATCGCGCCCTTTTCGTACCGGGCGTTGACGAGCTGGAAGAAGAGATTTGCCGCCGCCGGTCGTGACGGGGAGGTAGCCGATCTCGTCGACGATGAGCAGCGCGAAGCGGCAGTAGTAGCGGATCCTCTCGCGAAGAGCGCCGTCGCGTTCGGCCTTGGCGAGCGAGGCGATGATGTCGGCGAGCGAGCTGAAGTAGACGCTGCGGCCGGCTTTGATCGCCTCGACGCCGAGGGCGAGACTGAGATGGGTCTTGCCGGTTCCGGGCGGACCTATGAGATGGAGCGCTTCGGCGCGATCGATGAACTGCAGTCCGGCGAGCGCCAGGATGCGGTTTCTGTCGAGTGACGGCTGGAAGGCGAAGTCGAAACCGGCGAGGGTCTTGATCGCCGACAGCCTGGCCATCTGGACCGCCATCCTGACGCGGCGGTTCTCGCGCGTGGTCAGCTCTTCGGTGAGCAAGGCATCGATGGCCTCAACGGCGCCGATCTCGCCGTGCTCGATGCCGCGCAGGGTGACGTCGAGGACTTCCAGCGCCCGCGGCATCTTCAAGGCGACAAGACTGGTCTTGACGCGCTCGATGACGGATGGAGCGCTCATCGAACGCCTCCCAGGCCTGCGAGACGGCGACCGACGGCGGCATAGAAGTCGAGCGAGCGACGAAGGACGCGGTCGCCGGCGCGAGTCAGGATCAGGGGCTCATCGCGCTGGCTGCGGCGGCACGAGCTGACGGGCTTGCGGTGCGAAGGATCGAGCCGCTTCTCGCCCCGTCCTTCTAGAGGGGCGTGGGTCGCGACGAGCGCTCCCTCTTCGAAGATGCGGATCTCGTCGGCAAGAACGTGGACCTCGAAAATGCGCCGCCGGGTCGTGTCGGGCACGCTGTAGAGATTGCCGCCGACGCTGACCATGCCTTCGTGCGAAGCGCGCCGCTCGAGCCGCAGCACCGCCCGGTAGGGTGCGACGGGCAAGGCTTTCAGAGACGCTCTCTCCTCGGCGAAGGCCTCGTTGACGACCCTGTTGGTGGTCGCATGCACGCGCGGATTGGCGACCGTATCGAGCCAATGACGGAGTTGCTCGTTCAGGTCGTCGAGGTTGCGGAACGCGCCGCCGAGGAAGAAGTCCTCGCGGATGTAGCGGAATGGCCGCTCGACTTTACCCTTCGTTTTGGCCCGATAGGGCCGGCAGGCGCGCGGCTGGAAGCTATAATGGCGAGCAAGGTCGACGAGGGCGCGGTTATAGACGACGAGCCCGTCGGCGTCCTCGCCGATGACCGCGGTCTTCATGCGATCGTAGAGGATCGTGCGCGGCGCGCCGCCGATCGCCTCGAGGGCGGCGATGTGGCAGCGCAGGACACTCTGCAGATCCTGGTGGAGGACGAACCGCGCCCAGATCAGCCGGGAGTAGCCGAGCACCATCGAGAACAGCCAGACGATGCGTTTGACTCCAGGCTCGTCGACGAACTCGACCTCGAACCGGGCGAAGTCGACCTGGGCCTGCTCGCCGGGCGGCGTCTCGAAGCGCGCTTCGTATCCTGCGCTGCGGGCGGGTCGGAGCTCACGCACGCGGTCCCGCACCACGCTGTAGCCGCCGGAAAAGCCGCGCTCCTTGATCTCGCGGAAGAGACGCCGGGCGGTCAGGGCGGGATAGGCCGCCAGGCGATCGCGCAAATAGGGTTCGAAGCGATCGATGATACTCGGCGCCGGCGCGCGCTTCTTGTAGGTCGGCGGCTCCAGCCCTTTGGCGATGTGGGTCCTGACGGTCTTTCGGTCGACGCCGGCCTGCCGGGCGATGGCGCTGACCGACAGGCCCTGGCGATGCAAATCCAGGATCATGACGAGCTCCCCAAGTTTGATCACCGGGTCCTCCCTCCCGCCAGAAGGAGGAGCCTCGGCGATTCGCCGCGCCCGCCGGCCGTCCCGGGCATGCCCGGGACGCCCGGCAGTCACGAAAACTGGGGAAATTTCAAATGTCACAAGTGGGGAGAATTGCTCCGCCACTCACAGCGCGGACTATCGACAGTCGGTAGCCGGCATGACAGCGATCCCTTTGAAGTGGCCGAGATCGGCGCGACGGGCGCGCTTGCGACCCAGCCTAGGCATTCGCCTCGACCTCGGCCCGGAGCGGTTCAGTGCAGGCACCTGCACTGCCCAGCAATCCTG
>DASUCP010000136.1:0-4638 GCA_036275975.1 Sphingomicrobium sp. | reverse complement strand
ATGACGTTTTCGACGTGCGGGTAGGGGTAGACGTAGTGGAGCCGCACCCACGCCCCGAGCTTTCCGAGCTCGCGCGTCAGGTCGGTCATATGAGCGCGGACGTCCTCACCCTTCCACGGCCAGGCCTTGTGGCGGATGTCGACGCCATAGGCCGACGTGTCCTGGCTGATGACCAGCAGCTCCTTCGTGCCGGCCCCGACGAGCTTCTCAGCCTCGCGCAGGATCGCGTCCGGGCGGCGGCTGACGAGGTCGCCGCGAAGATGCGGGATGATGCAGAAGGCGCAGCGGTGATTGCAGCCCTCCGAAATCTTCAAATAGCTGTAGTGACGCGGCGTCAGCTTCAGGCCCGCCTCGGGGACCAGGTCGATGAAGGGCGAGGGGACCGGCGGAGCGGCGTCGTGGACTGCTGCGACGACTTCTTCGTACTGCTGCGGGCCGGTGACCGCGAGTACGTCGGGGAAGCGCTCGCGGATGACGTCGGCTTCCTTGCCCATGCATCCGGTGACGACGACGCGTCCGTTCTCGGCGATGGCTTCGCCGATCGCTTCAAGACTCTCTTCCTTTGCCGAATCGAGGAAGCCGCAGGTGTTGACCAGCACCACGTCCGCCCCGGCGTAGTCGGGAGACATCTCATACCCTTCGGCGCGCAGCTTGGTCATGATGCGCTCGCTGTCGACCAAAGCCTTGGGACAGCCGAGCGAGACCAGCCCGACGCGCGGGGGCTTGGGGAGAGTTGTGACGTTCATCGGAAGGGCCGCGCCAATATAGGAACTTTTCGGCGAAAACTAGGCGCTTAGCGCTTCATCTCGACAGCGATGATGTGGAGGTCCGTCTTGCCGATATTCTCGATCGAATGGGGCGGCAGCGGCGGCAGCCACAGGCCGGCGCCGTTCTCACCCATCTTCCGGTCCCGACTGTCGACCATGACCTTGCCGTCGGGGTCGCGTCGAATGAAGTCGCTCCAGCTGATGACATAGAGCGCTGCGGGCCATTCGTGAGCGTGGACTGGGGTCCGCTCACCCGGCTTCACGTTCGTGTCGAGGACCCGAACCTCATCGTTTTCGAACAGGACGTGATGATGAGCGGCCGCGGCGCTCATCGCGTCAAGGGGGTGAGTGGCCATCCATCAAGCATCTCGCAAGCCGCGCCCCACGGCAAGCTTGTTCGGTTGGCGGCTTGGCGGCTAAGGGCCCGCTCGAACAATCGAGGATTTTCAATGCGCATCGCGATGATCGGCACCGGTTACGTCGGCCTCGTCTCCGGGGCGTGCTTCGCCGACTTCGGGCATCGCGTGACCTGCGTCGATAAGGATGCCGGCAAGATCGAGGGCCTCAATGCTGGCAGGATGCCGATCTGGGAGCCAGGGCTCGAAGCGTTGGTCAAATCCAATGTCGAGCGCGGGCGCCTGAGCTTCACGACCGATCTTCCGAGCGCGGTCGAGAATGCCGAAGCGGTTTTCATCGCCGTGGGTACTCCGGCGCGGCGCGGGGACGGTCATGCCGACCTGACGTTCGTCTTCGAAGCTGTTCGGGAGGTCGCCAAGGTGATCAAGCCCGGCACCGTGGTCGTCACGAAATCGACCGTGCCCGTCGGGACCGGCGACCGTATCGAGGAGATCCTGCGCGAGGAGGGGGTCGCCGACGTGTCGGTGGCGTCAAACCCTGAATTCCTGCGCGAGGGCGCCGCGATCGCCGACTTCAAGCATCCCGACCGCATCGTCGTCGGCGCTGAAGACGATCATGCTCAGGACGCGCTGAAGGAAATCTACCGGCCGCTGTTCCTCAATCGTGCACCGATCCTGTTCACGGGCCGCCGGACTGCAGAGCTGACCAAATATGCGGCGAACGCCTTCCTCGCGGTCAAGATCAGCTTCATCAACGAGATCGCGGATCTCTGCGAAGCGGTCGATGCCGACGTGCAGGACGTCGCTCGCGGCATCGGACTGGACAACCGCATCGGCCCCAAGTTCCTGCACGCCGGCCCGGGCTATGGCGGGAGCTGCTTCCCCAAGGACACGCTCGCGCTGCTCCAGACCGCGGACAAGGTGGGCGTCGACCAGCGGATTGTTCGCACCACCGTCCAGGTGAACGACGACCGCAAGGCGAGCATGGTCGAGCGCGTCGAGCGCGCTCTCGGCGGCGACCTCGAAGGCAAGCGCGTGGGCGTGCTCGGCCTCGCCTTCAAGCCGAACACCGATGACATGCGCGAAGCACCCTCGATCCCGCTGATCAACCTTCTGCTGGAGCGGGGCGCGCAAGTGA
This sequence comes from Sphingomicrobium sp., assembly GCA_036275975.1. Classification (GTDB taxonomy): domain Bacteria; phylum Pseudomonadota; class Alphaproteobacteria; order Sphingomonadales; family Sphingomonadaceae; genus Sphingomicrobium. The sequence goes on along the minus strand of DASUCP010000136.1, from coordinate 2,377 downwards.
GCGCGTTCGATCCGGTCGCTCGTGAGCAGGCGGAAAAGGTTTTCGAAGGAATCGAATTCGCCGACGACGCCTATGCCGCGGCGTCCGATGCAGACGCTCTCGTGATCGTTACCGAGTGGGACGAGTTCCGAGCGCTCGACCTTGAGAAGATTGCCGCTTCGCTTCGCGGAAGGATCCTTGTCGACCTCAGGAACGTCTATGATCCCCGAGAAGCGGAAGAAGCTGGTCTTTGTTATTTCGGCATAGGCCGCGGGCGGATAGAAGAGTCTCAACCAGCGTAAGGATGGGTGTAGACGATGCGGCACGAGAAAGTTCGTTCGGCGCCCGCGTCACTCCTCGCTAGAAAACGGTTCCAGTTTGGCGCCGCGCTCGTCGTCGGTGCGTTCATTCCATGGTTCGCCCGCGCATTCCTGCCCGGCGAACTAATCGAGGCGGCGAGCATCAATGGCCTCGTCGGCAACAGCGTCGCGATCATTATCGCGTTCTGGATGCGGCTGTCGATCGAGACCTATCCCGGCATCCGTCGAAGTGCGGTCATTCTTCCATCCGCCGCCACGGGACATGGGACGGTCGTCGTCTGGTTCGTGCTCACCCGCTTCCCCTACGATCGTATCGGCCTCGCCGCCGGCTTCCTGCTCCATGTCGCCTTGCTTTACATTCTCTATGTCTATGCGGAGCGGAACGTCCAGCGTCGCATTGCGATCGTGCCCTTCGGCGATCGGCACGGACTGGATGAGATCGACAGCGTCGATTGGCTCGTGCTCAAGCGGCCGAATCTCGCTGATACTCGCGCCTGCAATGCCATCGTCGCGGATTTCAGCACCGACCTGCCCGACGAATGGGAGGCGTTCCTCGCTGATGCCGCGCTCGCTGGGCGCATCGTGTACCAGGTCAAGCAGCTGTCGGAGTCGCTGACCGGCCGCGTGGAGCTCGAGCATCTTTCCGAGAACAGCTTCGGGTCGCTGCTTCCCGCGCGCGGCTATTTTCACCTGAAAGGCTTGGCGGACTTTCTCTTCGCGATCGTCACGCTCCCAATCACTTTGCCGATCATGGCCGTAGTCGCCATCGCGATCCGGCTCGACAGCAACGGACCCGTCCTGTTCCGGCAGAAGCGGGTCGGCCACGCCGGCAAGAGCATCACGGTCTACAAGTTTCGAACGATGCGCCCGATCGAAATCGAGGACGAGCTCGAGGCGGCCAAGACGAAGGACGGTGACGGCCGCGTGACTCGCCTCGGCTACTGGCTGAGAACGTTGCGCCTCGACGAGCTGCCGCAGATCTTCAACATTCTGAAATGGCAGATGAGCTGGATCGGGCCGCGCCCCGAGGCCGAGGTCCTCTCGGCCTTCTACACAAGCGAGCTGCCGTTCTACCGCTACCGTCATGTCGTGAAGCCGGGCATTTCTGGCTGGGCGCAGGTCAATCAGGGCCATGTCGCCGAAGTCGACGAGGTTCACCGCAAGCTTCAGTACGACTTCTACTACATCAAATATTTCTCGCCCTGGCTGGACGTGCTGATCCTGTTCCGAACCATCAAGACGATGCTGACCGGCTTCGGTTCGCGCTAGACGCCGATCCGCCGTCTGTCGGATTGTCGAAAGCCATGTTGCTGAAACATTGGCCCTTCTTTACGCCGACGGTTCCGGTTCCGGGGGGAAGAAATGCTTGAGATCGCGAACCTTTCGCACACCTATGCCAACGGCACGGTGGCGCTAGACGACGTCTGCCTGTCGATCCCGCGCGGGATGTTCGGCCTGCTGGGACCGAATGGCGCCGGTAAGTCGACGCTGATGCGTACCGTAGCGACTCTCCAGCAGCCGACCTTGGGAGCGATCAAGTTCGGCGATATCGACGTGCTCGCGGAACCGCAGCGGCTTCGGCGGACGCTCGGCTACCTGCCTCAGGACTTCGGCGTCTATCCGCGGGTGTCGGCTTACGCGATGCTGGATCAGCTTGCGCTGCTCAAGGGCATCACGTCAGGCGGCGAGCGTCGGAGCGTCGTCGAAACGCTGCTTAATCAGACCAACTTGTGGGCAGTCCGCTACAAGTCGATCGCCGGTTTCTCGGGCGGCATGCGGCAGCGCTTCGGGATCGCCCAGGCATTGATCGGCAACCCTGAGCTGATCATCGTCGACGAGCCGACCGCTGGTCTCGACCCCGAGGAGCGCAACCGCTTCCTCAACCTGCTTGCGGGCATCGGCGACAATGTCGTCGTGATCCTCTCGACCCATATCGTTGCCGATGTCGCGGACCTTTGCCCGCGAATGGCGGTGCTCGCCAATGGTCGCCTCCAGCTCGAGGGCAAGCCCACCGAGCTCATCGCCTCGACGCGCGGCAAGGTATGGAAGAAGACGATCGGTCACGCCGAGGTCGAAGA
>DASUCP010000135.1:0-6064 GCA_036275975.1 Sphingomicrobium sp. | reverse complement strand
CGGCGCGCACATGATCGGCGCCGAAGTGACCGAGCTGATCCAGGGCTATACCATCGGCAAGACCGCGGAGCTGGTCGAGGACGATTTCATCCAGACGGTCTTCCCGCACCCGACCTTGTCAGAGATGATGCACGAAAGCGTCCTGGCCGCATTTGGGCGAGTGATCCACATCTAGAATAGTTGGGGGCTCACAATGCGCATTTTTGTCGCAGCGACTCTGATCGCTGCGGGGGCCGCCGCCGCTTCGGCCGATCCGCTCAAGATCGACTATTCGGGCGATGCCAAAGCGCTCGATCAGATCATCATCGAAAACTATGCGTACGAAGATCATTGGCCCGGCGGCAGGCTCCCTGACTCGCCGCAGCTGGAGGCAGAGCGCGCTGCCGTCCATGACGCTGACAGTCTCCTCCATTATGCCGAGGACCGCATAGCATCGCTCGCCGACCATCATGCGATCACCGGCAGCTCCTTCAAGGACAGCTGGGCGATCGTTCCGACCTATGCCGATTTATGGGTCGAACACCGCCCCACCGGCTACGTCATCACCGCAGTCAAGGAAGGCAGCCCGGCGGAGAAGGCCGGAGTCTCTGCCGGGGATCGGCTGGTGGCTGTCGACGGAGTCGATGCCGAACAGGCGATATCTGGATTCTGGAAGGGGCTTGGGCTGGCGGAAACGCCCGAGCGCAACGACTATGCCGCGCGCGTACTTGGCGCAGGTCGGCGCGACCGTCCGAGGCACCTTACGATTTATCGTGATGGTATCAGCCGGCAACTGACGCTGCCCAACCTTTATTCGTCTCAACCAGATGTGCCGCCGCTGACAGTCTCGCATGACCGCAACGGACGGACGGTCATTCGCTTCAACAACTCCATTGGCGACCAGGGCACCATCGCCGCCTTCGACGAAGCGATGGTCTTGCTGCCGTCCAAGGCGCTACTGGTCCTCGACCTGACCGATACGCCGAGCGGCGGAAACACGAGCGTCGCCCGCGCCATCATGAGCTGGTTCGTGGACCGGCCGCGAAGCTATCAGGTGCATCAGCTACCATCCGAACAACGCGAGACAGGCATTGCGCGGCAGTGGATCGAGCAAGTGCTGCCGAGAACCGGCAAGCTTCACCGCGCTCTGCCGACCGTCGAGGTCGGTCGCTGGACCGGGAGCATGGGCGAAGGCATCGCGATCGGCTTCGCAGCACTTGGCGCCAAGGTCGAAGGAACCAAGATGGCTCAGCTCAAGGGCGCGGTCTACGATTTCAAGCTGCCGTCGAGCGGGCTCGTCGTGAAATTCCCCGCCGAGCGACTGTACACCGTTGCAGGCGTGCCGCGGGAGGATTTCGTGCCGAGACCTCGCCCGCGTCGATGACCCGGCGGCAAAGAGGCTGTCCTACATGACACGTCGTGTGCCATCCGGCGTCACGATGATGTTGCAGTCTGCCCAGCAACCACTATGCGCGGCGCAATCGAGTAGCCAGCACGCGCGCGTACGCGCGTAGGTCTGCTGCATTCACTGCGTTTCGAGGGGTGGGGATAGAATGAAGACGTGGATTCTGGCTGCCGGTGCGGCCCTTTTGAGCGCCGTATCGGCGCAGGCCGCGACGGTGGTGACCGGCGACCGCATGCTCGACGTGACGAGCGGCCGTTATGTCGAACACCCGGCGATCCTGATTGGCGATAACGGCAGGATCCAGCAGGTCGGTAATCTCGCTTCAATGCAGCTGCCCGCGGGCACAAAGCACATCGATTTGCCCGGCGAGACCCTGTTGCCCGGCCTCATCGACATGCATGTTCACTTGAACAGTCTCGCCGAAATCGGCGGCTATCAGGGCCTCAAGTACACCGACAGCTTCTGGGCTTCGGTCGGTCCGTATAACGCGCTCAAGACCATCGACGCCGGCTTCACGACGGTGCGCAACGTCGGCTCGCCCGATTTCGACGATGTGGCGCTGAAGCAGGCGATCGACGGCGGCTGGGTCGTCGGTCCCAGGATCATCCCGGCGTCTTATTTGCTTGGCGCCACCGGAGGTCACTGCGACGACACCAACGGACTTCCGCCCTCCGTCGGCGACAAGCAGTCGCCGGGTATCGTCACCAGCCCCGAGCAGGCGCGCGAGAAGGTCCGCTGGGTGCACAAATATGGCGCCGAGGTGATCAAGATCTGCGCGACAGGCGGCGTGTTTTCGCTCGGGGATGCAGTCGGCGCTCAACAGCTCAGCTATGACGAGATGAAGGCCATTGCCGACGAGGCGCACATGCTCGGCCTCAAGGTTGCGGCCCACGCGCATGGCGACGACGGAATCCGCACCGCGATCCTCGCCGGCATCGACACGATCGAACATGCGAGCCTTGCCAGCGACGCTACGATCCAGCTCGCCAAGCAGCACGGCACCTGGTTCGACATGGATATCTATAACGACGATTATATCCTCGCGACCGGCACGGCGAACGGCACCGAGCAGCAGAGCCTCGACAAGGAGCGGATGGTGGGCCTGAAGCAGCGCCAGACCTTCCAGAAGGCGGTGCGCGCCGGAGTGAAGATGATCTTCGGCACCGATGCCGGCGTTTATCCTCACGGCGACAATGGAAAGCAGTTCGCGAAGATGGTGCAATGGGGCATGACTCCGCTCCAGGCGATCCAGGCGGCGACGCTGAATGGGTCCGAGGCACTTGGTCGGAACGATGTCGGCGTGCTGGAGCCCGGGCGTTATGGTGACATTGTCGCGGTTCGGGGCGATCCGCTCCAGAATGTGGCAGTGCTGGAGCATGTCGATGCCGTGGTGAAGGGCGGCAAGCTGGTGAAAGGGCCGGGCGCAACCCAGTGAGCGCGCACACTACCAGCACGCGGACGCTGGTCGTCGCGCTTCTCGCGAACCTCGGCATCGCCGCTTCGAAGTTCGTGGCGGCGGCAATCACCGGCTCGTCGGCAATGCTGACCGAAGGCGTTCACAGCGTCGTCGATTCCACCAACCAGCTGTTGCTGATGTGGGGCCGCAAGGCTTCGAAGCGTCCCGCGGATAAGCGCCATCCGTTCGGTTACGGCCGCGAGCTTTATTTCTGGAGCTTCGTCGTCGCGGTGCTGGTCTTCTCGCTCGGCGCCGGCGTGTCAGTCTACGAAGGCATCATCCATATCATGGACCCGGAGCCGGCCGTCTCACCGGTCATCGCCTATGCGGTGCTCCTGATCGCCTTCCTCCTCGAAGGATGGTCGACGATCGAAGCCTACCGCGACTTCAAGAAGGCGAAGGGCAAGCTCGGCTGGATCCAGGCGGTGCTTCAGTCGAAGGATCCGCCGGCCTTCATCGTGCTGCTCGAGAACGGCGCCGCGATGGCGGGCATCATCGCCGCAGCGCTCGGCCTACTGCTCGCGCAGCTGACCCACAATCCATTCTACGATGGCGCGGCGTCGGTCCTGATCGGAATCATCCTCGCCTTCACGGCAGCCCTTCTCGCCTATGAATCGAAGGCGCTGCTCATCGGAGAAGCAGCAGACCCGGATATCGTGGCGGCGCTGCATCGCCTCGTTGAGTCCCGAAATGAAGTTTCGTCGGTCGGGGAAGTGTTGACCGTCCATGGCGCGCCCGACCGGGTCACCGCGATGTTGTCGGTCGATTTCGAGGACCACATCAGCGCCCGCGACGTCGAAGCGGTGATCTATTCGATCGAGCAGGAGGTCGCGAAGGAGTTCCCGATCGTGCACCGGCTGTACATCCGGCCCTACAGCAAGGTCGATCGGAGCTAGCGCCGCAATGGCCAACTCGATGCACGACGTTTCGGACCCGCGCAACGCGTCGATCCTGATCAACGTCAACGGCGAGCTGAAGCCGCGCGCCGAAGCGGTCGTGTCGGTGTTCGACAGCGGCTTCATGCTCGGCGACGGAGTGTGGGAGGGCTTGCGGGTTCACAAGGGCAGGCTGGGTTTCCTCGACCGCCATCTCGACCGATTGTTCGAGGGCGGGAAAGCCATCGCGATGGACATCGGCTTGTCGCGCGAGGAGCTGACGAAGCGACTCTACGACACGCTCGACGCGAACCAGATGTGCGACGGTGTCCATGTCCGGCTGATGGTCACCCGCGGCGTTCGCTCGACGCCTTACCAGGACCCGCGAGTGGTGGTCGGCGGGGCAACTGTCGTGATCATCCCGGAATATAAGGAACCGGACCCCGCCATCTACGAACGCGGGCTCAAGCTTTTCACTGTCCACGTGCGCCGCGGCGATCCGGCGGTGCAGGATCAGAAGATCAACTCCCACTCGAAGCTCAACTGCATCCTCGCCTCAATTCAGGCGACGCAGGCAGGCGCGGATGAGGCGCTCATGCTGGATCCGCACGGCTTCGTCGCGACCTGCAATTCCACGCACTTCTTCATCGTCCGCAAGGGCGAGGTGTGGACGTCGAGCGGCAAATACTGCCTGGGCGGAATCACGCGCGGCCTTGCGCTCGAGGTCGCTCGCGACTCGGGCATTGCGGCGATCGAGAAGGATTTCTCGCTGACCGACGTCTACGGCGCGGACGAGGCGTTCGTAACGGGCACCTTTGCCGGCATCGTTCCGGTGCGCGAGATCGACGGGCGCAAGTTCGCCTGCCGCGGACCGATGGTCGAGCGGCTGCAGAAGCTCTACGCCGAGCGGGTCGAGCGGGACGCCGAGGAGCAGCGGCGTCCGTGACCATCCGCATCGCGATGTGGTCGGGTCCTCGAAACCTCTCCACCGCAATGATGCGCAGCTTCGGAAGCCGGGCCGACACCTTTGTCTCCGACGAGCCCTTCTACGGCTGCTTCCTCAAGACGACCGGCGCCGACCATCCGATGCGCGAAGAGACGATCGCCGCGATGGACTGCGACTGGTGGAGCGTCATGGCCGACTTGCGTGGACCGACGCCCGACGGCTCGCCCGTCTGGTACCAGAAGCACATGTGGCACCACATGGCGGGACCGATCGGCTATGACGACTTCGAGGGCTTTCGCCATGTCTTTCTCATCCGCGAGCCGGAGCGGATGATCGCCTCCTACCTCCGCAAGCGCGAGAGCGCGGCGTTCGAGAATTTCGGCCTGGATCGCCAGGCGGAATTCTTTGAGCGTGAGGCCGATCAGCTGGGGCATGCGCCGCCGGTAATCGACGCCAACGACGTGCTCGCGAACCCCGAAGCCGTCCTCTCGAAGCTGTGCGGCGCGCTCGGCATCCCATGGGACCCGGCGATGCTCAGCTGGTCTCCCGGGCGTCGCGACACCGACGGCCCGTGGGCGCCGCACTGGTACGGCGCGGTCGAAAAGAGCACCGACTTCGGCCCACCCGAGACAGGTCCGTTCGAGCTGCCTTACGATGCGCGCGAGCTCGCCGACCGCTGCCGGCCTTACTATGAGCGTTTGGCGGCGCATCGCATCACCGCGGCGGGCTGATGGACGCGTTCAGCTATCTCTCTGTTCTGCTGTCGATCATCCTCGGGCTCGCGATCACGCAGGTGTTGCAAGGCTATCGCGCGCTGTTGCTTGCCCGAGGAAGAATCCACACCGACCCGGCGCCGCTAATCTGGAGCGGGCTTGTTCTGCTTTTCGCGGCCCAGGCCTGGTGGGCGAGCTTTGGCTTGGACGCACGCAGCAATTGGGACTTCCTCGATTTCGCAGTGATCCTGCTGCAAATGGGTCTGCTCTACATGCTCGCCGCGCTGGCGCTTCCGGATGTGCCAGCAGAGCAGCCGGTCGACTTGGCCGGCCATTTCGAACGGCATCGCAAGGCGTTCTTTACATTCCTCATTGCGATGCTCGCGAGCAGCGTCGCGAAGGAGGTTGTGCTGGAGCATCAGCTTCCGTCACCGCTAAACCTCGGCTTTCACCTGCTGCTCGCGGCGATCGGAATCGCCGGCATCGCCTTCAGTTCGAGGAAGGTACAGCTCGCGCTGGCGCTCGCCGCGACCGCTGGATTCCTGTCCTACGTGACGCTGCTCTTCGCGCGTCTTTAGCAGTCAGGCGATGACCCTGACGCCGTTCTGCGCCCACTCGGCGTCGACGTTGACGTCGAGGTCGGCCCACTCCTCGCGAGTCATGCACTGGATCGTTTCGATGCGGCTGCCG
>DASUCP010000134.1:0-4568 GCA_036275975.1 Sphingomicrobium sp. | reverse complement strand
GGCTCGGCCACGGCGCGGGCGAGCTCTTGCTGGCGCAGGCGGACGGCATGGATTCGCCGCTGCTTTTGGCGCGAGCCCCGTTCGACCTGATCATCGCCAACATCCTTGCCGGACCGCTGATCGACCTCGCGCCCGATTTCGCGAAAGCACTCGCACCGCGCGGGACGATCGTTCTCGGTGGGCTGCTCAAGACTCAGTCCGAAGGGGTCATCCGCGGCTATTCGGACGAAGGCTTTAAAGTGCACGACCGCGGCGTCGGCGAGTGGCCGGTGCTGGTCTGCGAACGGATGCGCTAGCCACCCTTCCCTCTTGTCTGTCCGGCTAGCGGCTGCAATCAGCCGCGGGATGAAGCTCTTCCTTGCTGCCGCCTTGCTCGCAATCTCCGCGACCGCGTTCGCCGCGCCTGTTTCACACCACCCAAAAGCGCTCGCGACACATCCGCCCAAGACAGAGGCGGCGAAGAAGACGGACGTGACCCAGCCGCTGAAGCCCTTCTTCCAGCCGAGCGAGGTGCGCTCGAGCGGAACCGTGACAGTCGGCGGCCAGCCGATTGCGTTCGACGCGGTCGCGGGAACGCTCGTCGTCCACGCCAAGGACTGGTCCGACACCGACGCGCTCGAGGCCGACGCGGACAAGTCCGACAAGGACAAGAATACGCCGAAGCCTGAAGCGTCGATGTTCTACACGGCCTACTTCAAGCAGGGCGCTCCGAGCGCGAGCCGGCCGATCACCTTCCTGTTCAACGGCGGGCCGGGGTCGTCGACCGTGTGGCTGCGCATGGGCGCGTTCGGGCCGGTGCGGGTGCGGACGGTCGACACTCGTCACACCAACTCGCCTTATTCGACGGTCAACAACGACCAGAGCCTGCTCGACGCCAGCGACCTCGTGTTCATCGACGCCCCGGGCACGGGCTTCAGCCGCGTTGCCGGCAAGGACAAGGAGAAGGCGTTCTACGGCGTCGACCAGGACATCCACGCCTTCACCGACTTCATCACCCAGTTCCTGACCAAGTACGACCGCTGGCGCTCGCCCAAATATGTGTTCGGCGAGAGCTACGGCACGATGCGCGGAGCGGGACTCACGCTCGCGCTTCAAAAGGCCGACGTCGACTTGAACGGCGTGATCCTGCTGTCGGACATTTTGAACTGGGACTTCATGCCCGACGACCCCCAGCTCAACCCGGGCATCGACATGCCCTATGTCGTCGCGCTTCCGACCTATGCGGCGACGGCCTGGTACTTCAACAAGATCCCGAACCGGCCGGCGGACCTGCAGGCGTTCCTCGCCGGCGTCGGGCAGTTCGCGACGACGGACTATGAGCAGGCGCTGATCAAGGGCGATGATCTGTCCGACGCGGAGCGCCAGCGCGTTGCGCAGCAACTCGCCGCCTACACCGGCCTCCCGGTCCCATACCTCCTCAAGACCAACCTGCGCATCGAATATGGCGCGTTCCAGAAGGAACTGATGGGTGACCAGGCGCTGACCACCGGCACGCTCGACACGCGCTTCGTCGGGGCCACGCTCGATCCTCTAAGCAAGGTCGCCAGCTACGATCCGCAGGGCTCGGCGATCGGCGCAGCCTATATCGCCGCGTGGCACAATTACGTCCGCGACCAGCTCCACTACACGCCCGACATCCAGTTCAAGTCGGGTATCCCGATCTACGGCAAGTGGGACTACAAGCATGAGCCGCCGGGCGCCGACAAGCCGCTCATCATGCTGCCCAACGTGCTCCCCGACCTCGCGACCGCGATGAAGCAGAACCCCGACATGAAGGTGATGGTGAACGGCGGCTATTTCGACGTCTCAACGCCCTATTTCGAAGGCAAGATGGAGATGCGTCACCTGCCGATCCCGGCGGCGCTGCGCGGCAACATCGAGTACCATTACTACCAGTCCGGGCACATGGTGTACGTCCACCCGCCGACGCTGGTGGAGTTGCACAACAATGTCGCCGACTTCATCCGGCGGACGAGTGGGGGCCGCTAGCTACTCGCCAGCACTTGGCGCTTATTGAGCGGCTGAACGGGTCGTGCGTTCGCCTTGTAAAGTTTCGCGAAGGTCGTGATCTCGCTGATCGACACCATGTTCGGCGACTTAAGCACGAACCAGCGCACGCCTTCGGTGCAGGGCGGCGTCGTCAGTGAACCGTCATAGGTGAAATATGCGCGGTTTACGGGCAGCAACTGGCCGGGGCTGATGGTCACCCCGTGGCTGGATTCTTCGCGTCCTTTTTCCTTTGGAAGATGCCGCCACAAGGTGCCGATCAGCGGATTGTCCGCGCCGGCCTTCAACGGGACTGCGATGACCGCGAGATTGCCCTGCGCATCCTTGTGCACGAGATGCGCGACCATGGCGAACTGACGGCCGTCGATCTTCTCCTCGCTGGGCTTGTGGAAATGGAACTGGACGAGGTCGTAACGATGGCCGCCGACCGAGATCGAGCTGCCTTTCTCGACATTCACCTGGATCGAGTGACCGTTGTCGATGACGTGAAGCGGTCCGGGCCGATAATCGATCTCGAGCGGTGGGAGCTTCTTGGACTTCGCCGCGACGCTGTTGATTTCGATGGGCGACTGCGCCTTGCCCGTGGCGCACGTTCCACCCCAATGCGACGGCCCCTCGGCACCGGCGTAGGCCCAATGGTGCCCCTCTTCTGCGGCCGCGGCCGGCAATGCGATGAGGGCGAGAATGAGTGGCGCATGCGCGAGTCTGATAGGCATGCGGGCGAGTCATAGTCGTGGCGCTCGGCCGCCCAATCGGGACTAATCCGGAGACGGTCAGGCTTCAGCGACGATCCTGGCCCACTCCGCTTCGTTGATGATGCGGATGCCGAGCTCCTCGGCTTTCTTGAGCTTGGACCCCGCGCCGGGGCCGGCGACAACGAGGTCCGTCTTGGCGCTGACCGAGCCGGCGGCGCGGGCGCCGAGGCGCTCGGCCTGGGTCTTGGCTTCATCGCGGCTCATGGTCTCGAGGGTGCCGGTGAAGACAATCGTCTTGCCGCTCCACTCGGTCTGCTTCGCATCGCTCACGAAGGGCCGCGGCGAGACCTCGGACAGGAGGTCGTCGAGCACCTCCTGATTGTGCTTCTCATGGAAGAAATCGTGCAGCGCTTCGGCGACGACGGGGCCGACGCCCTGCACTGACGACAGCTCTTCCTGACCCCCGTCCGCTAGCGCGACGCGCCGAAGCTCCTCGACCGTGGCGAAGCATTTGAGCAGGTCCTTGGCGGTGACGATCCCGACATGTCGGATGCCGAGGCCGAACAGAAAGCGTGGGCCGTCGGGCTGGCGCTTCGCCTCAATCGCGGAAAGGAGATTGTCGACGGACTTCTCCTTCCACCCCTCGCGCCCGAGCAGATCGGCGCGGTGATTTCGCAGGCGGAAGATGTCGGCGGGCGAATTCAACCAGCCGAGCTCGATGAACTCGGCGACGCTCTTTTCTCCCAAGCCTTCGATGTCGAGCGCACCCCGCGAGACGAAATGCCGCAGTCGTTCGAAGCGCTGCGCTGGGCAGATCAAGCCGCCGGTGCAGCGGACGTCCACCTCGCCTTCCTCGCCCACCGCCTCGCTGCCGCATTCGGGACAGTAGTTGGGAAACACGTACGGTTTGCGCGGCTCGTCGCGGGTGAGGTTCTCGACCACCTGCGGGATGACGTCGCCGGCGCGCTGGATGCGGACGCGGTCGCCGACGCGAAGGCCGAGGCGCTGGATCTCGTCACGGTTGTGGAGCGTGACATTGGAGACGATCACGCCGCCGACACCGACGGGCGTGAGCCGTCCGACGGGAGTCAACTTGCCCGTTCGCCCGACCTGGATGTCGATCGCTTCGAGCCTGGTCTCGGCCTTTTCGGCGGGGAACTTGTGCGCGAGGCCCCAGCGCGGTGCGCGCGCGACGAAGCCGAGCCGCTCCTGCAGGTCGAGCCGGTCTACCTTGTAGACGACGCCGTCGATGTCGAACGGCAGGTCCGCGCGCGCCTTTTCGATCGCGCGATAATGGGCGAGCATTTCTTCCGCCGAGTTGCAGCGGACGAGCAGGTCCGTGACGGGAATGCCGAAGCTTTCGATCTGCTTCATCGCTTCATATTGCGTATCGGCGATCGCGTCCGAGAGTTCGCCCCAGCCATGCGCGAGGAAGCGCAGCGGCCGTGACGCCGTGATGCTTGGGTCCTTCTGGCGGAGCGAGCCCGCGGCTGAGTTGCGCGGATTGGCGAAGACCTTTCCGCCGCTCGCTTCCTGCCGCTCGTTCAGCGCCTCGAAGTCCGCCTTCGACATGTACACTTCGCCGCGCACTTCGAGCACGTCGGGCGCACCGTCGATTCGGTGGGGAATGTTCCCTATGGTGCGAACGTTCGCCGTGACGTCCTCGCCGACCGCGCCATCCCCGCGCGTCGCGCCGAGTACCAGCACGCCTTTCTCATACCGTAGCGAGCAGCTCAGCCCATCGATCTTCGGCTCGGCCGTGAACGCAACGAACGCATCCGCCGAAAGCGCAAGAAAGCGCTTCACGCGCGCGACAAACTCTTCGACCTCCTCACTCGAAAACGCATTCTCGAGGCTGAGCATCGG
>DASUCP010000133.1:0-14040 GCA_036275975.1 Sphingomicrobium sp. | reverse complement strand
GCAAACTTCGGCCGTTTCCGAGCGTTACCTTGGAGCGGAGACATTGGTGTCCAGCTACACGGGAACCGCTGATCGGCCCCAACGGGCAAAAGCGATCGCCGCCGTTGTCGCGGTGCACGCGGCGCTCGCGTTCATCATCCTCAGTGGGCTTAACGTGCGCATAGTCACTCGCGCCGTCGAGCAGCTGAAGACGTTCAACATCGCGGTCCCACCTCCGCCGCCGCCGGCGCCTCCGCCGCAGCCGAAGCCGCGTCCGCACGAGATTAAGAGGCCTCAGGGTGCACCTGCGAAGAAAGCCGAGCCATCGCCGGTCGTCGCGCCGCCGCCCAGGATCCCGGCGCCCTCGCCGCTGCCTGCGGCAAAGGTGGCCGGCACCGGAAGCGCGTCGACGTCAGGCGCGGGCACGTCAGGCACCGGGATCGGCGCTGGCGGAAGCGGCTATGGAGCAGGCGGTGGCGGCTACGGCGGGTTTACGCCCGCGCACAAGCTGACCAAGATCCCAAACCGCGAATACCGACGCTTTGCCGCGACGGGCACGCCAGTTGGAAGCGTCGCCATTTCAATCCGCGTAAATCCCGATGGCTCGGTTTCGAACTGCCGCGTCGTCCGAAGCAGCGGTAGTTCCTACGCTGACTCGCTAATGTGCCAGCTGACGATCCAATATGTGCGCTTCAGCCCCGCGCGCGACCCATCGGGGCGAGCGATTGCTCAGGACGTGACGTGGGTGCCCAACTGGGCTCCGCGCTAGCGGCTGCCCGACGCCGTCCCGCTGTTGGAATCCGCGGTCGCGACCTTCGCCGCGTCACGACCGTAAGCATCGTCGAAATAGGCGATCGACTGCCCATCGGGCACCGCAGTCATGTAGGTGATGTACACCGGCACCGGCTGGTCGAGCATGACCGGCTCCTCGGTCCCGTGCCCCTCCCACGTCAGCTCGCGATGGAACAGCCATTTGCTGAGACGCCACGCATCCTCTAGCCGCACGCAACCGCCACTGAAATACCGCACAGATTGCTGGAAAAGCTCGCGGCGCGGATTGTCGTGCAAGTAGACGCCGAACTGATTGGGAAACATGAACTTGATGCGGCCCATGAAATTCTTGGGACCGGGATCCTGCCTGATCATCACATCAACCTTGCCGTCGACGACGCCCTTCCAATCGACCGTCTTCGGATCGATGATCTTGGGATCGCGGCTCCAGTCAGACACGATTTTGTAGCCGTAGTCGTCGAGGTACTTGAGGCCGAACTTCAGCACATATTGGCCGACGTCCTCACCCGCGAGGTCGGAAGGCACGTACCAGTACGGGTTCAAAGCCGCGAACCGGATGTAAGCGGCGAGCATCGGGGTCGGCCACTTCGGTTTGCCGACGACGACGACCATGGAATCGACGGGCTTGCCGTTCTCGTACATGTAGAGCCGCTGCTGTGCTGCATTGACGAGAATGTAGCGCTCCTTGCCCGGAGGAAGAATCCTCACGCGCTTGAGGTTCAGCTCGATGATCTGGCGCTGCGCATCGTCGGTATATTTGTGATCGGCCAGCGCCTCCCGAAGTTCCGCATAATAAGGATGCATCCACCCCATCGCATGGACGTACGCCGACAGCGACGGCTGGACAGCAGCGGTCAGCAAGGACGCGAGCGGAGTTGGCGGCGTCGGCTTCAGCGACGGGTCGACCCAGGTAATTCCAACGCCGGGGTCCTGCCTGAGGTCGCGGACGTAGGCGGTGAACGCCTGGCTCAGCAGTTGGTCGGCGCGAAGCACGTCCTTGCGTTTCCCGTCCTGCGCTTTGGCAAGCGCCTGCTGGAGCTCGGTCGAATAATAAACCGGCGCCAGGCCATCGATGCTCGCGCTGCTGAGCAGCGAGATCAGCTGCTGTGCCGCGTCCCCCGCCTGCGGCGAGAGCCACAACGGCGCGTCGCGCCGCCCGCGGTAGAAATCCGCCACGCTCTGGTTAGCCGCCTGCGCCGGGACGACGGTCTGCGCAGCAGCCGCCGCTGGAAGCGCCAACGACAGCGGCGCCGCTGCGAGCAGCAAGCCCGCGGCGACGCTGGAGTGCTTGAGAACATGGGTCAGATGTGAGTGCACCGGCCAGTGGCCGGTGCACCATTTACGCGAACTCGTCACTTCTTCTCCGTTGCAAAGCGGGCCTCATCCAAGTCCCGCTCTGGAAGGGTCCGGTTAGCCGCGCTCACCGCTCCGGGTCGGAGTGGTGTAGACTGGGGCTGGAGCCGGAGCGGTCGCAGCGGGTGCACCGGCATAGTATTGCCCGTTGTAGACATATCCGTCCACCACGCCGTCGTTGTTCCGGTCGGCCCACACCGCGCCGGCAAGTCCGCCGACCGCAGCGCCGATCACCGCGCCCTGAAGGACGCTGACACCCGGAATCACCGCTCCCGCGGCAGCGCCGAGAGCCGCGCCGCCAAGCGCGCCAGTGGCGGCGCCGGCAAGGACGCTGTGAGTGTTCGGATCATAGCCCGACGGAGGACCGGCATAATATTGGCCGTTGTAGACATAGCCGTCGACATAGCCGTCATTGTTGTTGTCGGCCCACACGGCGCCTGCAAGGCCGCCGATCGCCGCGCCAACCGCCGCGCCCATGATTGGGCTGACGCCAGGCACGACCGCGCCGACTGCCGCGCCGCCGACCGCACCGACGCCGGCGCCGGTCGCGATATCCGCATTGGTATGCGGATTGGTGGTGCACGCAGCAACCGCAATCGTACTTGCAAGCGTAAGGGCTACTAAGGATTTACGCATCGCTCTTTCTCCCGTTGTAATGAGCTGCCGGAACATACCCCATGCGTGCGGAGCCGCCCGCGACGGTGCATGTTACGTTCGCTGGAACGACGATTGCGGCTCATCGTTCCGCAAGCGCGACAATGCAGCGGGAAGAATTGGTCGAACGGCTGTTAAATCATTGTTTAACTTCTTGAATCGTCAGTAGGAACAAGCGTCGGCATGAAAGCAACAATTTATCACAATCCAATGTGCGGAACGTCGCGCAAGACGCTCGACATCCTTCGGGACTCGGGCTGCGACGTGTCGATCCACGAATATCTCAAGGACCCGCCCAGCCGCGACGAACTCAAGCGGCTGTACGACCGCGCCGGGATCAGCCCGCGCGAGGGCCTGCGCGCCAAGGAGCCCATCGCCGAGGAGCTGAGCCTCAGGCGGCCGGACGTCACCGACGATGAAATTCTCGACGCGATGGTCGAGCACCCGATCCTCATCGAACGGCCGATCGTCGAAACCCCCAATGGCGTCCGCCTCTGCCGCCCGCAGGACAAGGTGCGCGAGATCTTGTGATGTCTGCGCGGTGAGCGAGCTCGACCCCCGCCTGCTGCTGCAGGGCTATGCGACGGGTATCTTCCCGATGGCGGACAGCCGGCAGGCGGACGAGCTGTTCTGGGTCGAGCCGAAGAACCGCGCGATCATCCCGCTCGACGGCTTTCATGTTTCGCGCTCGCTTCGGCGGACGCTGCGCTCAGGCAGGTTCGACGTGACGCACGACCGCGACTTCGCGGGCGTGATTACCGGATGCGCCGACCGTGAGGAGACGTGGATCAACGCCGAGCTCGAGCGGGCGATGCTGGCACTCCACGGCTCGGGCCATGCGCATTCCGTCGAAGTCTGGTCGGGCGACGATCTCGTCGGCGGCGTGTACGGCGTGAAGCTCGGCCGCGCCTTCTTCGGCGAAAGCATGTTCAGCCGCCGGACCGACGCGTCAAAGGTGGCGCTCGCCTGGCTCGTCGCGCGCCTGAAGGTCGGCAATTTCACGCTTCTCGACTGTCAGTTCATGACCGAGCATCTGGCGTCGCTCGGGGCGATCACGGTGCCCCGCGAGACTTACGTCGCGTTGCTCTCGGCCGCGCTCGGCGCAGGCGGGGTGGTGGAAGGCGTCGGCGAGGTCGCAGCCGGCGCACCTGCGGCACCGCCGGACTTTTTGGCACTCGACAGGTTGCTCGAGCTTGCCGGCGCCGCCGGAGCGGCAGGTCCCGCCGGGTACGTCATCTCGCAGCTCTTGGGCCACACGTCATAGACCGGGTGCTCGACGACGTTGAGCGACGGCGATTCCTTGTAGAGCCAGCCCGAGAACACACGCCCCCACTTCTTGTCGGGCCGCTGCACGTCCACCTGGACGAACGCGCCGGTGAGCTTCTCTTCTTCCCATGGAGCGGTCGCCTCGCAGGCGCGAAGGCGCACGATGATGTCCTTCCATCGCGCGGACTGCCCAGGGTGAAGCGCAATATCCTTTTCGATTCCGTTCCGCTTGTTGAGAATGCCGAGCACTGCGACGCGCTGCGGCATCGGCGTGACGCCCCCCTGCCCGGCGGCAGTGGCAGGTGCATTCTTCGCCGCTCCCATGGCCGCGTTCTGCTGCGCTCCGCGGTGGCACGCGGCGAGCGCGAGCATCATCAACAGCGGCGCGGCGAGCGTCCTCACGCTTATTCTGGAATCCACGGCTCGTAGTCGCCGGTCGAGGCCGGACGGATGCGCCCGCTGCCGAGGGCACCGTCAGGGCGGAAAGCCTCCATCGTGCCGGTCAGGTTCGGAGTCGGCTTCTTCTGGAACTTGCGCACCGGGGGGAGCGCCTTTTCCGGCAAGTCGTCAATTGTGCCACGAAGCCACAGCTGCCAGTCGGGCGGCACGCGGCTGCCGTCGTTGGCGCCGCTGTAGATGACCCAGCGCCGCTCCGGATGCTTCTTATCCTGATAATAGACGTTCCCGGTGGCGTCCTTGCCGACCTCGTCACCGAAGCGGCGAGTCCACAGCGCCGTGCCCCACGTCGCTCCGCTCCACCAGGTGAATGTTCTCGACCAGAAACCCATCGCCGCGGGCATTGCCGGAAACCTCCCGCGCCTTCAAGGGCGGGAATTCAGCGGCCCCACTCGACCTTGTCGCCCTCTTTGATGGCGAGCTCGGCCGCGCGGCCGCCGCGGATTTCGAGCACGGCCGCGACCGGCTCGCCCGCCGGAACCGGAGTTTCGTCGAGCGCCTTCGCGGTGACGATCCGCGCGATCGTCCCGTCGGCGCGGATGAACAACATGTCGAGCGGAATGAGCGTGTTCTTCATCCAGAAGGCGATGTTCTCCGGCGGATCGTAGGGGAAGATCATCCCCTGGTCCGGCGCAAGCGAGCGATAGAACATCAGCCCCCGCTCCTGCTGCTCCTCGGTCGCGGCGACCTGCACCGTGAACTGGTGCGTGCCGTTCGCAGATGTGATGGTCAGAGGCACTTGGCGAAGTCCGCTCTGCGGCGCTTCCGCCGCTGTTGTGGTTCTATTGACCTGGGAATTCTGCGCGCAGGCCTGCGGGCTGCACCCAACGAAGATCGCGGCAGCTGCGGTTAGTCCGGCAATCCGTTGGAGGGACGCAGCTCGACGGCCGTCAGCCCCTTCGCGCTCGGAGCGATTCGGGCCATCAACTGCTGTCCCGGCTGAAGCTCCGCCAAGTGGGCGTTTCGCACCGTCTCCATGTGCACGAAGACGTCCTGCCCGCCCTCTTCGTCCGGACGCTTCACGAAACCGTAGCCGCGCACGCGGTTGAACCATTTGACCTCCACCGGCTCGAACTCGCCGGCCGCTTCGGCCAGGGCCTTGCGATCCGCGCGTTCGGCGGAGGAATTGGACGAGCGCGGCTGCTGCGGCAAGGCCGAAGAGACGTCGATCGACAGGATTTTCTTAGCCTGCAGCCCGCGCTCGAGGCGAACCGGGATGCATTCGATGATCGCGCCCTCGGGCACGCTCCTGCGGCCGTGCTCGCGAAGCACGCTGAAGTGCAGCAGAACGTCGCCTTCGATCGAATCGCTGACGAGGAAGCCGAAACCGCGCGTCGCGTCGAACCATTTCACCCTTCCGGTGATCGGCGGCAGTTCGGACGCAGAAGGAGCGTCGTCCGAATCCATTTCGGGCTGAATCTCCCCCGCTTCGGCTAGAACGCGAACCACGGAAACCTCTTACCACGCAGTCTTGTGTCGGGAAACCGACTTTAGCTAAGGGTCAGCCCAAGTCGATCAGCAATTTCCCGTAAGTCGACCTCAGCGCCCACCGGCCAGCTCAGGATCGCTTTGGCTACTGCGAACGGGTGGCCGGCGCGGATCATGGCCGCGATCTCCCTCTCGCGCTCCTTGGGATCAAGCTCGTCGCGACGAAAAGGTCCGAGTTTTCGCCGCTCGGCGAACCGCAGCGCCGCGTTAAGCGCCTCGGCGTCGGCATGTTCGCGAGCGGCACGGCCGTTCTCCTCGTCGACTCCCGCGACGTGCAGCTTCTCGACCAGCCGGCGCTTCCCATATCCGCGGGCGGCCAACGCCCGCGACTTGCCGAGCGCATAGGCGGCATCGTCGATATAGCCTGCCCGGGCGAAGCGCTCGGCAAGGCCGTCGAGGTCCGGCGCGCTTTCCCCGCTCCAGCCGCGCTCGCGCAGCTTGCGGGAAAGATAGGCGCGAAGCTTCGCTCGGGTCGTCGCGTACTTTCCGACATAGCGCAGAGCGAGCTCGTTCAGCTTGCTCTCATTCAGCGGAGACAAGGGTCGATGAACCCGAGAGCGTGCCATAACGCCGTTTTTGTGCCACACTCACTCGGCATCAGGAAATGGACTGCGCGCCAAGCGCCTGCCAACGACGGTTAAAACAGTGAAGGAAGGGCCGGCGTGCTCGAACGCAACGCCTCAGTGAAGACCGAGCTTGCCCCGCCGGGCGCAACACCGACCCTCGATCCGCTTCCGCGACGTCTCGCCGATTTCCCGACGATCGGCGAAGCGCTCGACTATGCCGCGCAGGGTCGCCGCGGGCTCAATTTTCACGATGCGCGGGGAACGCTCGCGCAGACCTACACCTATGCCGAGTTGCGCGACGATGCGCTCGTCAATGCTCGGCGGCTCATCTCGCTCGGCGTCAAGGCCGGCGACCGCATCGCACTCGTCGCCGAGACAGGCCCCGAGTTCGCCGCCTGCTTCTTCGGCGCGGTTTATGCAGGCGCGTGGCCGGTACCGCTCCCGCTTCCGACCAGCTTCGGGGGTCGCGAAGCCTATGTCGACCAGCTCGCAGTCCAGCTGAAGAGCTGCGATCCCAAGCTGTTCCTGTATCCCGAGGAGCTCGCCGATTTCTGCAACGGCGCGGCCGAGCAGGCCAGAGTTGACGGACGGACGTGGGATTCGCAGGATGCGGTAGAGCCTGCCGGCGTGCTCGAGCTTCCGAAGGCCTCGCCCGACGACATCGCCTATCTCCAATATTCCAGCGGCTCGACGCGCTTCCCGCACGGCGTCGCGGTTACTCACCGCGCGCTGCTCGACAATTTGCGCGCGCACGGCATCGGCCTCGAAGTGATCGAGACCGACCGCTGCATCTCGTGGCTGCCCTGGTACCACGACATGGGCCTCGTCGGCTGCTTTCTCTCGCCGATGTCGCTCCAGATGTCGGTCGATTACCTGAAGACCGAGGACTTCGCTCGTCGCCCGCTGGCTTGGCTCGACATGATCACTCGCAATCCGGGGACGACGGTCAGCTATTCGCCGACCTTCGGCTATGACATCTGCTCGCGCCGGATGAGTTCCCAAACCCGCGCCGCCGACCGCTTCGACCTCTCGCGCTGGCGCATCGCGGGCAATGGCGCGGACATGATCCGCCCGGATGTCATGCAGTCCTTCGTCGACTGTTTCGACGAGGCGGGCTTCCCGGCGACGGCCTTCTGCCCGAGCTACGGGCTCGCCGAAGCGACGCTAGCCGTTTCGCTAATGCCGCCCGGCGAAGGCATCCGCCTCGAGCTGGTCGAGGAGAACGAGCTTTCCGGCTGCGCTCCCGGCGACGGCGATCGCCCGCGCCGCTACCGCGCAGTGGTCAATTGCGGGAAGCCCGTCACCGGCATGGAGATCGAGATCCGCGGACCCGGCGGCGAAGTCCTGCCCGACCGCGGCATCGGCAAGGTCTATGTGCGCGGCCAGAGCGTCATGCACAGCTACTTCCGCGACGAGGAATCGACCAAGGCGGTACTGAGCGACGACGGTTGGCTCGACACTGGCGACATGGGTTACATGTCAAAGGGCTACATCTTCATCGTCGGCCGCGCCAAGGACATGATCATCATCAACGGGCGCAATCACTGGCCGCAGGACATCGAATGGGCGGTCGAGCAGCTGCCCGGCTTCAAGTCCGGTGACATCGCCGCCTTCGCCATCACCGGTCCGTCGGGCGAAGAGACGCCGGCGGTGCTTGTCCATTGCCGCGTTTCGGACAACGAGGAGCGCGGCCGCCTCCGCGACGAAATCCGCGAGCGCGTTCGCGCGATTACGGGGATCACACCGGTCGTCGAGCTAGTACCGCCGCGCACGCTGCCCCGCACCAGCTCGGGCAAGCTCTCGCGCGTCAAGGCACGCAGCCTTTATCTCTCGGGTGAAATCCAGCCGTATGATATAGCCGCCTAGGCGGCTTCCTAGTCGTCATCCGTTCAGGGGAGAACGATGACAAATGCGCTTGTTTCGATCGTCTTTCAGACTCCGCCCGTTCCCGATCAGTGCAAGGAACTCGTCACCTTCGGGTTCAATTGGGGTCGGGCGTTCATCGTCGCGTCCTTTTTCTTCGCCGTTGTTGGAACGCTTCTCACGCTGGCGATTACGCTCATCAAGGCGTGGAAGCCGGACCAGCCGAAGCTTGGAGCCGACCCGGACGCATGGGCTAAGTTTCTAGACTCGCTGAAGGGCGTGCTCGAGGCCCTTGCGGCTTTACCAGCCTGGATCGCGATCTATCTTGCCGGCCTCGCGCTGCTGTGGATTGCCGGCCATCACTCGGGAATTTGCCACTAGCTGATCGGTCCCCGCAGGTAGGCGGTCAGCGTCGCATGCTGCCGTCCGGCCTCGTCCCCGTTGATGCGGCGCATCTCGAAGCTCGTAAGATACGTGATCACGATCTCCGGAGGGTAATCGAGTCCCTCCTGCACACGAAGCTTCGTGAGCAGTTCGATCGAAAGGTCCTGGACCCGCTCCCAGTCGACGACGCCACACTCTTCGTGGGACAACAGGTCCGCGAGCGACCGCTTGAGTTCGTCGACAGTCATTCCGCCGCCGGAACGCTACTGCAGCGTCCCGCGTGCGGCACTAAGCTAGGTTAACCGCAGCCCGTCTGACCCAAAGTCGGTAATCCGACTTTTAAGCCAATTTTTACACGACACTGACATACGTCAGGACGGATCGCGGGAGTGAACTGGTGCTGCGCATTCATGGATGGACGGGGCGCAAGGATCGCCAGCCGGTCGCAGTGGACGCTGTCGTCCGCCGCGCCGACGGCACCAGCGCGTCCGTGAAGCTCAGCAACGTCTCCGACGACGGGTGCCGCATCGAGACGGACGAGGACTTCCGGATCGGCGAGATGTTCGAGATCGCCGTCCCGCGCTTCGGCCAGGTCCGGGCGCAGGTGCGTTGGGCGATCGACGGCAGCGCCGGCGCCAGGTTCCTCGCCGAAAATGACCTCTAGTCGCCGTCGCTGATCGTCACCGCGTCGCGGAACGAAAGCTGGCAGACCAGCTTCCCGTCCGAATCCCTGACCTCGATATATTGACCGAGATTGATGCGCCCTCCGAGCGCGTCCTGGCTGATCATCGCGCGTGCTTCGCGAAGCGCCAGCGGCGCGATCTCCGCCGCATCCTCGATCTCGCGCCCCTCGGGATCGATGAGCGACTGGTGGCCGTCGCTGAGGTGAAAATAATAGAGGGCCAACGCCGCCTCCTAGCCGGCAACCTCGTCACCGGCACACGCCCCCGAGCTCCGTTCAGGTCTTAGCGCACATCAGTAGAACTAAATCTATGTTTGGTTCGGATTTGCAAACAACCGTGGTCGCTAAGTGTCGCAATGCATGTTATCAAAGACCCGTCGTCGCACGGCTAACGCTTGGGAGAGAGATTCTGTGCTCCCGCCCGGTTTTGAGAGTCGCGGGACTGGAATGTCCTCCAAGGAACATCCACTAACCTATCTTCTCCGGCAGCTGGAGCTCTATGCCGGCTTGCCGGACGAAGACCGCCGGCTCGTGCTCGGCCTTCCCCATCGGCTGCGACGGATGGACGCCGGCGCCTATCTCGTACACGAGGGGGACCGGCCGACCCAGTGCACGGTCCTCGTCAGCGGCTACGCATATCGTCAGAAGGTGACCGGCACCGGCTCGCGGCAGATCCTCGCCGTCTGCATTCCCGGCGACGCGGTCGACCTTCAGAACATGTTTCTCGACGTGTCCGACCACAGCGTTCAGCTATTGACGCAGGCGACGGTCGCGGACGTTCCGCGGGAGGCCATGCAAGAGCTCGTGTTGACGAGACCCGCGATCGGCACGGCGATCATCGAGCTGACGCTGGTCGACGCGTCGATCCTGCGCGAATGGGTCGTCAATGTAGGCCGCCGTGATGCGCGCGCCAGGATCGCGCATATCCTGTGCGAATTCGCAGTGCGCCTGGAAAGCCGGGGTTTAACCACGGACGATGGTTTCGAACTGCCGATGACTCAGGAACAGCTGGCAGATGCCACAGGCCTCACATCGGTGCACGTCAATCGTGTGCTTAAATCATTAGAATCCGAGGGTCTTATCACGCGCAAGCGCCGCCAGATCCACTTCGATGACTGGCGCGCGCTTCAGGACGCAGGCGATTTCAGCCGGCGTTACCTTCACATCTCCGATCAAGACACGCTCGCCCAGACCCTCTGAGCACCGGACCAGACTGATTTCAGTTAGGGACGCCGAGTCGGGCGACAGTTACGTCAGCGTTTCATTTTGCGTGGCTGGAACAGGATTGCCGACCGACGTCCATCCGTTGACCGCTCTCGTGCGCAGATGGTCAAAACACTCCGATCTGTCTTCCGACGACCGAAGCGCGCTTCTGAGCCTTCCGTTCACCCGCGCGCGCTTCGGAAAGGACTCGTACATGGTCCGCGAAGGCGAGCGGACGACTGAGTGTTCGCTTCTGTTGCGAGGTTTCGCGTTCCGCCAGAAGCTGCTCCGCAACGGCAGCCGCCAGATCATCTCGATTCACATTCCGAACGAGTTCGTAGATCTTCAGAACAGCCTGCTTGGAGTGGCCGACCACAACGTCCAGAGCCTCGACGGGTCCGAAGCGGCGATCATCCCGCGGGTCGCCCTACTCGAACTCGCCGACAAGAGTCCGTCAATCCGGCTCGCCATGTGGATCGACACCCTCGTCGATGCGTCGATCTTCCGCGAATGGGTCGTCAATGTCGGCCGGCGCGATTCCCGCGCGCGTATCGCTCATCTGTTATGCGAGCTTGTAGTGCGAATGAAAAAGATCGGCCTGGGCGATGGAAAAACGTTCGATTTTCCTCTGACGCAGGAGCAGCTCGCCGACGCAACCGGCCTGACTGCCGTTCACACCAACCGCACCCTGCAATCGCTTCGCAAGGACGGTCTCATCCAGCTCAGCGCCCGCTCATTGTCCGTGCTCGATTGGGAGCGCCTTCGCGAGGTCGCCGACTTCGAAGATCTCTACCTCCACCAGAACCTTTGACCGTCACGACAGGTCGCCCGTGCCTCGGCTGGCCGTCCAGCAGCTAAGCTGATAGGCGCCTCACCAGGTCGTCATTCTCGAGAGCGGTGAGTTCAATCGCATCCATGCCACCGACTGCTACGCGCTACTACGGCCGCTCCGTGACGTCCCTGCGCTCCGTTTTTCGTTCGAGCGAAGGCGCACTGATCGTCCTGTCCGTCGGCGTCGGCATCGTCGCAGGGCTGTTGACGATCCTGCTCCACGAGACCGCGCACTCTCTTCAGTCCCTACTCTACGGATTCCAGGGCAACAGTCTCAGCGCCAGCAGTAGCGTTGCACCCTTGCGCCTGATTGCGCTTCCCATTGGCGGCCTCATCCTTGGCCTCGGCAGCAGGGTGGCGGTGCGGCGTTGGCGCACACCGGTCGATATCGTCGAGGCGAACGCGCTGCACGGCGGAGTCATTCCATGGCGCGACAGCGTGCTGGTTTGCGCGCAAACGCTCGCTTCCAACGGCACCGGAGCGTCCGTCGGCCTCGAAGCCGCCTATGGCCAGGCCGGCGGCGGTTTCGCATCGCTCGTCGGCGACTGGCTTCGCCTTCGCCGCGCCGACCTGCGCACGCTCGTCGGCGCCGGTGCCGGAGCGGCAATCGGAGCCGCCTTCAGCGCGCCGCTCGCTGGAGCCTTCTATGGTTTCGAGATCGTGCTCGGCGCCTACACGCCAGCTGCGATTGCCCCGGTAGGAGCCGCATGCATCTCGGCCGTGCTGCTGGTGCGAGTCCTGGGCTTCCCGGCTTATGTCACCGCACTGCCTGGCGCACGGGCGATCACCGGCACCGATTATCTCCTCTACGCCTTCCTCGGTATTGCCTGCGCCGCGATTGCGATCGCCATCATGCGCGCCGTAACCTGGATCGAAGCGACGGTGCGCGCTTCGCCAGTCCCCGATGCGGTTCGACCGCTAGTCGGCGGCCTCGCCCTCATTCCCCTTGCACTCATCACGCCGCAAGCGCTCTCGAGCGGGCACGGCGCTCTTCACATCGATCTCGGCGCAACGGTGGTTTTGCGCTTTCTTGTGCTGGTGCTTCTGGTGAAGATCGCCGCTTCCTCGATCTCGCTCGGTTTCGGTTTCCGGGGCGGTCTGTTCTTCGCCTCGCTCTTCATCGGCACGCTCGTCGGCCAGTTGTTTGCGGGCGCGTTATCCTACGTTCCCGATCTTCCGCAGCTCGACCCGAGCGACGCGGCGCTGATCGGAATGGCGGCCATGGGTGTAGCGATCGTCGGCGGCCCCATGACGATGTCGATGCTGGTGCTGGAAACCACGCACGATTTCGCGCTGACCGGCGTCGCGGTGGTTGCCGGCCTCTGCGCGAGCACAGTCGTGCGGGAAACGTTCGGCTTCTCCTTCTCAACGTGGCGCCTCCACACCCGCGGCGAAAATATCCGGAGCGCCCGTGACGTCGGATGGGTGCGCAACCTGACGGCGGGAAAGATGATGCAGCAGAGCCCCGACAGCGTTGCCGCCACTACGTCGGTGGCCGAGTTTCGGCGCCGCTTCCCGCTCGGCTCGACCGGACGCGTCGCGGTCGTCGATGAGACGGCGCGTTATGTCGGCCTCGTGGATACGGTCAGGGCGTTCGATCCAAGCCTCGACGAGAATGCCGAGATCGGCAGGCTGGCGGCCAGCGACGATCCGACGCTTCGTCCTGCCGACGACGTTCGCGCCGTGATGACCGCTTTCGATGCGAGCGACGCGCCCTACCTCGCGGTCACCGACGACGACGGCGCGCTTCTCGGCACCTTGTCGGAACGCTTCGTGCACCGGCGCTACACCGAGGAAGTCGAAAAGGCACAGCGGGAGACTTTCGGTGAGTGAGGTTCAACCTCCCTCACAGCGATCGGGATTATGGCTGGTCGGCGTCCTCGCCGCTGTCGGAATCGCCGGCGTATTCCTCGGGCACACGCTTCCGCCAAGCCAGGACCAGTCGTCGACCGGGTCTACGCGGCCGGTGGTCCAGATTACCCGGCAGCCCGGGCTCCCCAGTCTCTCCGACGTGGTGAGCCGGTTGTGTCCGTCGATGGCGAAAGTTGTGCCCACGACGCAGACGGCGTCCGCCAGCGGGATTGGCTCGCCGGCATTCGCCGTTTCTACCGATGGATGGCTCGTGGCATCGGCTGCCCTGCCGCAAAACGTGCGGCTCCAGGCTCTGTTTGGCGATGGACAACAATCCCCCATCGACGAGGTTAGAACGGACCCAGTGTCTGGCCTCGTCATCGCGCATGCGCAAAGATCCGGCTTGGCGCCGGTGGCCTTCGCCGATCAGTTGTTTGCCCATGTGGGAGACTTCGGCTTCTCGCTGGGCGTGGGCAGCGGGACGGGGTGCGCCGCCGAGTCTTCGATGATCGGCAGCGACTTCCTCGTCGATGGACTGGCGCAAGGTGTTTACATTCGCCTTCAACCCGGCCTTGCGCCGCTGCCGGCGGGATCGCCGTTCTTCGCGGCCGACGGGTCGGTCATCGGCGTCGCCACGGGTACCGGGGACAATTCGCTGCTCCCGGCGCCAAT
>DASUCP010000132.1:0-4930 GCA_036275975.1 Sphingomicrobium sp. | reverse complement strand
TTGGCATCGAGCGGCTTCCGATTGTAACCTTTTGGCCGCGGGGCACGAACCTGGGACATCGTCCCGGAAGAAAGGCGTCCCGTGGCACCCACGTCTTCAGTCTCGCTATCTCGGCGGCATCTGCTCGCCGGTCTCGTCTGCGGCACGGCCGCATATCTTGTGACAAGCAGTCGATCGGTCGCGCAGGGCCGCTTCGCTGTCATGAAGACACCGGCGGAGTGGCGTCGCCAGCTTGGCCAGCAGCGTTACGAGATCCTGCGGGAGGCCGGGACCGAGCGGCCGTTTTCGAGCCCCCTCGACGAGGAGCATCGCCGCGGGCAATTCCGCTGCGCCGGCTGCGATCAGCCGCTGTTCGATTCCTCGACCAAGTTCGACAGCGGCACCGGTTGGCCGAGCTTCTATCGGCCTCTTCCCCGAGCCGTCGTCACGCGCGCCGACCACAGCTTGCTGATGGAGCGCACCGAGGTGCTGTGCAGCCGCTGCGGCGGCCATCTCGGCCATGTCTTTCCGGACGGCCCGAAGCCGACTGGGCTTCGCTACTGCATGAATGGACTTGCGCTGATTTTCGTGCCGGCTCGCCGGACCGCCTGAATGCTCTTCCTCTTGCTCGCCTATTTGGGCGGGATCCTCACGATCCTCAGCCCATGCATACTGCCGGTGCTTCCGTTCGTGTTCGCTCGGGCGGACCGGAGCTTCGCACGCAGCACGCTGCCAATGCTCGGCGGAATGGCGGCGACCTTTGCGATCGTTGCGACGCTCGCAGCAGTTGGCGGCGGATGGGCAGTGCGCGCGAACGCGGTCGGCCGCTGGGCGGCGTTGATCCTGCTCGCATTGTTCGGGATCGCGCTGGTGTTTCCGCGCATCTCGGATCGGTTGACCCGGCCGCTGGTGGCGCTGGGCTCGCGTCTATCGGATCGCCAGCCCGGGCAGCGCGAGAGCATCTGGTCGGCAGTCGTGCTGGGCATCGCCACCGGCCTGCTGTGGGCGCCCTGCGCAGGTCCCATTCTCGGCATCATCTTCACGGCCGCCGCGCTCAATGGCGCAAGCTTCAACACCACGCTGCTTCTTCTCGCCTACGCGCTCGGCGCGGCGACATCGCTCGCGCTCGCGCTGCTCGTCGGCGGCAGGGTCTTCGCACGGATGAAGCAGTCGCTAGGTGCGAGCGAGCGAATTCGTCAGGTGCTCGGCGTGCTCGTGCTGATCGGCGTCGGCGCGATCGCGTTCGGCGCTGACACGCGCTTCCTCGAAAAGCTCTCCAGCGCGCAGACGACGGAACTCGAGTCCGGTCTCGCGCGAAAGCTCGGAATCAGCCGGCAGACGAACGAGGGCACCGCGGGCAACAATGCCGCGGGTGAGGTCGTGCTTCCAGTCGAAGGCACGCTCCCGCCGCTGACGGGGCTTGGCCCGTGGTTCAACAGGGCGCCGCTGACCCGCGAGCAGCTGAAGGGCAAGGTCGTGCTCATCGACTTCTGGACCTACAGCTGCATCAACTGCCTGCGAACGCTTCCCTATCTAAAAGCGTGGGATGCGAAGTACCGCAAGGAGGGGCTGGTCATCATCGGCGTCCACGCGCCGGAGTTCGCATTCGAACGCGAGCCGGCGAACGTAGCGAAAGCGATTCAGGACCTCGGCATTCGTTATCCCGTCGCGATCGACAATAATTACGTCCTCTGGCACGCGCTCAACAACCAATATTGGCCGGCGCATTATTTCGTCGACGCGCAGGGCCGCATCCGCTTCCACCACTTCGGCGAGGGCGAGTACGCGATGTCGGAGCGGGTAATCCGCCAGTTGCTCGCCGAAGCCGGACATGCGCCAACGAGCGGCATGGCCCAGGCAAACGCGTCGGGAAGCGAAGCCGCGGCAGCGCTCGACGAGATTGGCTCGCCGGAAACCTACATTGGCTATTACCGGGCCGACGGCTTCGTCTCGCCGGGCGGGCTGCTCCACGACAAGCCCAAGGCCTACGCGAGCGCGCCGCTCGCGCTCAACGACTGGTCATTGGAAGGCGACTGGATTGACATACGGCAGAGCGCGCGTTCGCTTGCACCCGGCGCGAAGATCTCCTTCCGTTTCCACGCGCGCGATCTGCACCTCGTGCTCGGATCGGCAAGCGGTATGCCGGTGCGATATCGTGTGACTCTGGACGGCGAGCCACCAGGGCAGGATGCAGGCGTCGACACGAACGCGGCAGGCACAGGCTTAGTTACGGGACAGCGGCTCTATCAGCTTGTTCGCCAGAAAGGCCCGGTCCGCGACCGCACCTTCACCATCGAGTTCCTCGATCCAGGCGTCGAGGCCTTCTCTTTCACCTTCGGGTGAATGGCGGAGCGGGAGGGATTCGAACCCTCGATACGGTTTTGCCGTATACTCACTTTCCAGGCGAGCGCCTTCGACCACTCGGCCACCGCTCCGCATGCTCTGGAAGGGCGACCATCTAGGGGCCGCCGCAATTCCGGGCAAGGTTGCCCGGCGTAACGACCGTCCCTAGTTCCACCATGTGACTCCCGCCGAACGCCTCTCGGGCCGAGTGCCGACCGACGCCGACATCGAAGCGATAGCCCAGCGAACGCTCGACGGGCTGCCGTCGCCCTTCGCCGAGAGCCTTGGCGACATCGTCCTACTCGTCGAGCCTGTCGCCGACGCGGAAACGGCGCGCAGCGTAGGCCTTCGGAATCCGATGCAGTTGAGCGGTCTGTATCGGGGCGTTTCGCTCAACCGCCAGAGCGTCAGTCAATCCGGCACCCTGCCGGAGCGGATCACGCTCTATAGCCGGCCGATCCTCGCCGAATGGCGTTCGACGCGAGTCAGCCTCGAGCAGCTGGTCGCGCATATCGTCATCCATGAAGTGGGCCATCATTTCGGCTTCTCCGACGACGACATGCACGCGCTCGAGGGTGAGGCCGAGTGACGCCGCTGCTTCGCTTCGAAGGCGTTGCGCTGCGGCGCGGAGGCCGGCTGCTGTTCGAGGATCTGGACCTGGAGCTTGCGCCTGGGGACATGCTCCAGGTCAGCGGACCGAACGGCAGCGGCAAGTCGAGCCTGATCCGCCTCGCGGCCGGGCTGCTTCGGCCGGAGCGCGGCCGCGTGAACCGCTCGCCGCTGGCGTTGGCGGACGACAATCTCGCGCTCGATCGCGAGCTGCCGCTGAGAACGGCCCTGCAATTCTGGGGCGGCGCCGTCGATGAAGCGATGGTCCAGCTCGGAATCGGCGATCTGGCCGACGTGCCCGTGCGCCTGCTTTCGTCGGGACAGGCGAAGCGAGCCGTGCTGGCGCGCGTTTTCGCCTCGACCTCTCCCTTGTGGCTCCTCGACGAGCCGCTCAACGCCCTCGACTCTAACGGTGTGGATCGGCTGGCGAGCCTCATTGCCGGACACGTGAAAGGCGGCGGAGCGGTCCTGGCCGCCTCGCACCAGCCGCTTGCGGGCGCATGGCGGACCGTCGGGCTCGGCGCATGATCAGGGCCCTGACCGCGCGCGATGTCCGGCGCGGGCTTACCGGCGCCGCGTGGCTCCCCATTGCCTTTTTCCTGCTCGTGGCAGCGCTCTTGCCTTTCGCGATCGGGCCGGACGCGAAGCTGTTATCCCGCATCGCTCCCGGCGCGCTGTGGATTGCGGCCCTGACCGCGGCGCTGCTTCCCATTGAACGCCTGATCGAACCTGATCGAGCCGATGGCGTGCTCGATCAGCTGTTCCTCCATGGCATGGCCGAGGAGAGCATCGCGTTTGCCAAGATCGCCGCGCACTGGATGACCTTCGGGCCGCTCCTCCTCGTCGCGGCAATGCCCGCTTCGGCTCTGCTGGCGATGGACGGCGCGTCTGTGGCTAGGACCGAGGCCGCACTGGCGATTGGAACGCCAGGGCTCGCGTCGCTCGCGGTTTCGATTGCGGCAGTGACCGCGGGGCTTCCGCGCGCGGGATCGCTTGCAGGGCTGCTTCTTCTGCCGCTCGCCGTGCCGCTGCTGATCTTCGGAGCGGCCGATGCGTACCTGCTCGAAGCCGCAATTTCGCTGCTGCTGACTGCGGGTGCGCCGTTCGTTGCCGGCGCGGCGATCCGGGCGGCTAGGACCTAGACCAGCGCGCGAAGATCGCGGTTGGTAGAAGCAGGCCTCTCGCTTCCTCGCGGACCGACATTTCGCCCATCTCGACCTTCCCGCCGAGATCGCGAAGTGTCTGCTTCACGAGCTCGCCGATCGCGAGGGCTGACATGCGGACGGCGTAGACGGTGAGCACCAGGAAGCGGCTGTTCTCGTCGAGCAGCTTGCGGCAATCGGCCAACAGCGGCGCGAGATTTTCTTCGAGCCGCCAAACCTCGCCCGTTGGTCCGCGTCCGAACTTGGGCGGATCGAGCAGGATTCCATCATAACGTCGCGCACGGCGCACCTCGCGCGCGGTGAACTTCGTCGCATCATCGACGATCCAACGGATCGGCCGGTCAACGAGGCCGGAAAGCTTTGCGTTCTCCTTCCCCTGCTCGACCGACTTCTTCGACGCGTCGACATGGACTAGGCGCGCTCCCTCTTCGCTGAGGAGAAGCGTACCCACGCCCGTATAGCCGAACAAGTTGAGCACTTCGGCGTCCGCCGAACGCTCTCGCATCCAATCCCACTGCGGCGCCATGTCAGGAAAAAAGCCGAGGTGGCGGAATGGCGTTAGGGACGCCGCGAACCGAACCGCGCCGCGCGACAGCTCCCACCGCTTCGGCACGGGCCTGTGCTGGACCCAGCGACCGCCGCCTTCCTCGTCGGATCCGGGAACGAACGTCGCATCGGGATCCCATTTTGATGCCGGCACCCACATCGCCTGCGGCTCGGGCCGCACCACCGTCACCTTGCCGTAGCGTTCGAGCTTCTGCCCATTGCCGCAGTCGATCAGGCCCCAGTCGTCCCAAGGCTCGGCAACGAGCGTCTGAAGCTCGCTCATGCAGCGA
>DASUCP010000131.1:0-3158 GCA_036275975.1 Sphingomicrobium sp. | reverse complement strand
ACGGCGCTGACCGCGCATATCGTCACTGCCCAGGCCGATTATCCAGATGCCCTATTGGAAAGTGCCCGAGCCCTGCTTCACGACCGCTTCCACATCGAGCACTGCACCCTGCAGGTCGAAAGCCACCACCCCGCACACCATAGCGATTGTTGATCCATGAATGTCACACATTTGGAATGCTCGCTGACCGGCGAGCGGTACGAGGCCGGTCAAATCCATAACCTCTCGAAGGCGGGGAAGCCGCTGCTCGTGCGCTACGATCTGGAGGCGGCGAAACGGACGCTGACCCGGGACAGCATAGCCTCGCGCGAGCCGGGCATGTGGAAGTGGTGCGAGCTGCTTCCGTTCGATGGCGAACCGGTGAGCCTGGGTGAGCCTGAGACGCCGATCGTCGCGCTCATAAAGACAGGCGGGCCGAACCTGCTCGTGAAGGACGAGGGCAGGCTCCCGACCGGCTCGTTCAAGGCGCGGGGCCTAGCGATGGCGGTGACCATGGCGAAGCAATTCGGGATCGAGCGCATTGCGATGCCGACGAACGGCAATGCGGGCGCCGCGCTCGCGGCTTACGGCGCGCGCGCGGGGATCGAGACGATCGTGATCTGCCCGGCCGAGACGCCCGAGATCAACGTCACCGAGACCGCGGCGTATGGCGCGCGCGTCTATGTCGCCGATGGGCAGATTGACGAATGCGGCGCGCTGGTGGGGAAGGGCGCGGCTGAAGGCCTGTGGTTCGATTTCTCTACGCTCAAGGAGCCGTATCGAATCGAGGGCAAGAAGACGATGGGGCTGGAGCTCGCCGAGCAGCTCGGCTGGGAAGTGCCCGACGCGATCTTCTATCCGACAGGTGGCGGTACCGGCCTCATCGGCATGTGGAAGGCCTTCGACGAAATGGAGGGGATTGGCCTGATCGGCTCGAAGCGGCCACGCATGTATGCCGTCCAAGCCGAAGGCTGCGCGCCGATGGTGCGGGCATTCGAGAAAGGCGAGGAGTTCGCCGAGCGCTGGGAAAATGCGGCGACCGTTGCGACCGGTATCCGGGTGCCGAAAGCCGTCGGCGATTTCCTGATTCTGCGCGCGGTGCGCGAGAGCGGCGGTGCGGCGATCGCCGTGTCCGAGGACGCGATCCTGCAGGCGGTCGAGGACGCCGCGCGCGACGATGGCTTCCTGTTCTGCCCGGAAGGGGGTGCGGTGCTTGCTGCGTGGCGACAGGCGCGGCAGCGTGGGCTGGTCAGCGAGAACGAGCGCGTGCTGCTGTTCAACTGCGCCAACGGGAACAAGTACCCGCTGCCGGATCGGTCGAAGAGGCTGAAGCTGGCTGAAGCGGACCCCGCAAGTCTCTGAGGCCCATAAACGAGTAAACCCCGGCAACCGAAGCTGCCGGGGTTCCATGCTTCGTTTGTCTTTCGACTCCCGAAGCACGCAACAACAATAGCTGAGCGCGAGGGTTGTTCCAGCGGATTCTGGAGGCGATTCGAGAAATCTGTGGGCGAATCGGTGGATGAAAATGTGTGCAGATTGGAGCGACTCGGCGGCTCTTCAAGGAAAGAGCCCCGACAAGCTCTTCGCCTGACGGGGCTCTCCATGCTTCCTCCGTTGATCCGCGCCATCGACGAAGCCGATCCCGAAGCCTTTCAGCCCGGGTTCCGCCTCGGAGACACGCATCGGTGGACCCGAAGCACGCGGGTAGAACCCAAACGGCCGATCTTGGTTCCTTAAGCTATGGCGAAGAAGCGGCGCTTGCGGATCGCGAGCTACAACATCAACGGCATCAACTCGCGGCTCCATGTGCTGACGCGCTGGCTCGAGGAGTTCGCGCCCGACGTGGTCGGCCTGCAGGAGCTCAAGTGCACCGACGAGGCGTTCCCGGCCGACGCGATCAAGGCGCTCGGATATACGGCGATCTGGCACGGGCAGAAGAGCTGGAACGGTGTCGCGCTGCTGAGCCGCGTCGGCGCCCCGGTCGAGACTCGGCGCGCGCTTCCGAACGATCCAAATCTCGAGCAGAGCCGCTACATCGAGGCCGCGGTGTGCGGGATCCTCATCGGCAACATGTATGCGCCGAACGGAAATCCATGGCCCGGGCCCAAGTTCGATTACAAGCTCGCCTGGCTCGACGCTTTACAGACGCATGCCCAGGATCTTCTCGACAGCGCGATGCCCGTGATCCTGATCGGCGACTACAACGTCATCCCGACCGACATGGACGTCTATAAGCCGGAGCGCTGGGCGAAGGATGCGCTATTTGCGCCAGCCGCGAAGGAGAAATATCGCGAGCTAGTGGACCAAGGTTGGACCGACGCGCTCCGCAAGACCCATCCGAAGGAGCGGATCTACACGTTCTGGCACTACTGGCGGAACTCGTTCGAGCGCGACGCCGGCATCCGCATCGACCATGCGTTGCTGAGCCCCGCGCTGGCGAAGAAGCTCAAGAGCGCTGGCGTCGACCGAACGCCGCGCGGCTGGGAGAAGACCAGCGACCATGCGCCGATGTGGGTGGAGGTGGAGTTGTGACTAGTCCGCCGGACCGTAAGGCGATCGGCAGCGCTTTCGCGAGCGCTGTGAACATGAGCGCCGACGAACTCAATGCCTGGCTCGCCACCGACGAGAGCCGCGCCGTCGGCTGGAAGGGCGCGGACGGCGAACGAAGCGAGAGCGTCGGGCATGCGAGTGGCAGGCGCATCGTGGAGATCCTGCGCTCGCGTGAGTCCGAACTGACTGACGCCGATTACGCGCACATGCGCAAGGTGGTGGGATTCGTTCATCGGCATCTGGCCCAGGAGCCCGCGAACAAAGTCACATCGCGCTGGCGCTACTCGCTGATGAACTGGGGTCACGATCCGCTGAAGGATTAGGCGGTGCCGGATGCAGGATTCGAACCCGCGACCTTCGGTTTACAAAACCGCTGCTCTACCAACTGAGCTAATCCGGCTTGAGCTAGTCTCTAATTATAGCACGCCGAAGGTCCAGCCTTCGGATTGCGCGATGTGGGAAGTGAGGCCTTCCGGCGCATACGCTCGCGGCTCGACGGTTGCGAGTTGGCGCATTCCGGCGGCGGTGACGAGCGCGTCCGTCTGGTGGTCGTTGGGTTCGAAGGGCAGCCGCACGGCCGGGCTGCCCAGCCCCTCGAGAGCGAGGTTGAGCGCGGCTCGGTTGCGAAG
>DASUCP010000130.1:0-7468 GCA_036275975.1 Sphingomicrobium sp. | reverse complement strand
GATGTAGAGCAGCATCGCGCCGAACGCCCAGGCGGCGGGCCGCTGCCAGTTCTTACCGAGCCGCTCCGCCCGCCAGGACATTTCGAGACCCAGGATCAGCATGAGCCAGATCCACGGGTCCAAGATGAAGAGCGTGTCGCCGTAGAACCATCGATGCGAAAAGGGCTCAAGCAGTCGCGTGCCGTAGGAGGTCGCAAAGTCGAGTAACGGATGGCTCAGCACCGCCAGAAAGCAGGCGAGGAGCAATCCGCCGAACTTCAGCGAACCATCTTTGACGGGTCGTAACTTGTCCCACAGCCAAATGATTGCGACCGCCAGGAACGGCATGGTCGCGAGCCCCCCGATGCCGTGAGTGAAGCCGCGATGCGCGGCGATCGGCTCGACGCCGAATAGAGACGCGACAAAGCTGTCGATGTCGGGCAGATTCGCGGCGAGGATCAGCGCCGGCATCGCGCGCGGGCTGAGGCGCTTCAGGCCCATGCGGCCCATCACAGCACCGACGAGGCTGTGGGTGAGGTTGTCCAATCAGCAGCCGCGGATCAAATCTGGTGCGGCTCCTTTTCGACCTGCCAGGTCTG
Organism: Sphingomicrobium sp.; assembly: GCA_036275975.1. Taxonomy (GTDB): domain Bacteria; phylum Pseudomonadota; class Alphaproteobacteria; order Sphingomonadales; family Sphingomonadaceae; genus Sphingomicrobium. The sequence goes on along the minus strand of DASUCP010000130.1, from coordinate 6,890 downwards.
GCCCTTGGCGACGAGCGCCTGGAGGTCGGGGGTCTTGCCGGACGCGGCGGCCTTGTTCTGCTCGAGGACGGCGCTTTCAAATGTCGGCGCCGGGTTATCGTAGATGACACCCAGCGCGACCGGGAAGCTGTCGGCCGGCATCAGGATCAGCATCGCGGCAACTCCGCGGTTCGACGGGTCATGGGTGATCACAGAGGGATCGTCGCCATCGACGACCTTCAGCGCCAGCCGCTCGGTATCAAGCGCGAGGCCCTTGGTGCCGCCGGCGAAGAGCATTTTCTCGCCGGGCTTGAGCCAAAGCTGCTTCTCCTCGGCGACGGCCCGCTCGGTGAAGCCGGCGAACACGTCGTCATTGTAGACAATGCAGTTCTGGTAGATTTCGACGAAGCTCGCGCCCTTGTGAGCATGGGCGGCCTTCAGGACGTCGACCAAATTCTTGTGGACGTCGATGCCGCGGGCAATGAAGCGCGCGCCGGAGCCGAGCGCGAAGGCGCAGGGCGTCACAGGCCGATCGACCGAGCCGAAGGGCGTAGAAGGCGAGCGCGTGCCGACGCGGCTGGTCGGCGAATACTGGCCCTTGGTGAGGCCGTAGATCTCATTGTTGAAGAGCAGGATCTGGCAGTCGAGGTTGCGGCGAAGCACGTGCATCGTGTGGTTGCCGCCGATCGACAGAGCGTCGCCATCCCCGGTGATGATCCAGACGTCGAGCTCGGGGTTCGCGAGTTTCACGCCGGTCGCAATCGCTGGCGCGCGGCCGTGGATCGTGTGGAAGCCATAGCTCGCCATGTAATAGGGAAAGCGGCTCGAGCAGCCGATGCCGCTGATGAACACGGTCTTCTCGCGCGCGACGCCGAGGTCGGGCATCGTGCGCTGCACGGCCTTCAGCACCGCATAATCGCCGCAGCCGGGGCACCAGCGGACTTCCTGGTCGCTCGCCCAGTCCTTGGCGGTGGTGACGGTAGTCATGTCGTTCATCAGTGGGGCCTCAGGTAAATCACGAGCAAAACGATGACGATGAGCATGATCGCCATCGGCCAGACGTTGATGGGTTTCATGCGAAACGCTCCAAACGCAGCACTCCTACGCGTGCGCGCGCGAATCCGCCGTCAACGCGGCGTCGATCGCGGCTTCGATTTCGGCGATGCGGAACGGATGCCCCGAGACCTTCGTCAGCGACTTGGCGTCGACCAGGAACTGGTCCCGCAGCACGGTCTTGAACTGGCCCATGTTCATTTCGGGCACGAGAATATGTTTGAAGCCCTTCAATAGGACAGACGTATTTCTGGGCATCGGCCAGATGTGCCGAACGTGGACGTGGGCAACGTCCTTCCCGTCGGCGATGGCGCGGCGGACCGCCTGGTGAATCGGGCCGAACGTCGAGCCCCAGCCGACGACCGCCAGCTCGGCGCCTTCCCGACCCAGGCAGACCTCCTGGTCCGGAATCGAGTTCGCGATGCCGAGGACCTTGCCGACGCGCGTATTGGTCATCTCCTGGTGGATTTCCGGGCGATAATCGATGTTGCCGGTGCCGGGCGCCTTCTCGATTCCGCCGATGCGGTGCTCGAGACCGGGCGTTCCGGGCTTGATCCACGGCCGGGCGAGATCGTCATTACGCGAATAGGGCATCACGCCCTCACCCTCCGCCGGAGCGGTCTCGAAGAAGCTGACGGGGAAGGGCTCGTACTTGCTCGTGTCCGGCACGCGCCACGGCTCTGCGGCATTGGCGATATAGCCGTCGGTCAGCAGGATGACGGGCGTCATGTAGCGCGTTGCAATCCGGCATGCCTCGATGGCGCAGTCGAAGGCGTCAGCGGGCGAGCGGGCGGCAATCACCGGCACCGGGGCGTCGGCGTTGCGGCCGTAGACCGCCTGATAGAGGTCCGACTGCTCGGTCTTGGTCGGAAGACCCGTCGAAGGACCCCCACGCTGCGAGTTGACGATGACCAGCGGAAGCTCGGTCATGACGGCGAGGCCGATACCTTCGGTCTTGAGCGCGATGCCGGGTCCTGACGAGGATGTGATGCCCAACTGCCCCGCGTAACTCGCGCCGATGGCCGCGCAGATGGCTGCGATCTCGTCCTCCGCCTGGAACGTCGTGATGCCGAACTCCTTCAGCCGCGCGAGATGGTGGAGCAGCGGGCTTGCCGGAGTGATTGGGTAGGAACCGAAGAACATGTTCACGCCCGCGAGCTGACAGCCTGCGACAAGGCCGAGTGCGAGCGATTCCGCGCCTGTGACGGTCCGATAAAGGCCCGGCTCCGCGGGCGCGGCGGCAATATGGTGCTGCTTGAAGGGAGCGCCCATCTCGACCGTCTCGCCGTAAGCGTGGCCCGCGTTGAGCGCGGCGATATTGGCTTCGGCGAGCTCAGGCGCCTTCGCGAACTTTGCCTTTAGCCAATCGACGATTGGCTGCCGGTCGCGGTCGAACATCCACAGCGCGAGGCCCAGCGTCCACATGTTCTTGCAGCGCAGCGCTTCCTTGTTGCCGAGGCCGAACGGCTTCACGGCATCGAGCGTCAACTGCGAGATGTTGAAATGAACGACCTGCCACTTGGCGAGGCTGCCGTCCTCGAGCGGGCTCTGATCATACCCGGCCTTTGCGAGGTTGCGCGCCGTGAACTCGCCCTCGTCGACGATGAGCAGGCCGCCTTCACGCACTTCCTTGGCGTTGGTCTTCAGCGCGGCGGGGTTCATCGCGATAAGGACGTCGGGCTGGTCGCCTGCCGTGTCGATCGCGCAACTGCCGAAGTTGATCTGGAAGGCGCTGACTCCGAACGTCGTGCCCTGCGGCGCGCGGATTTCCGCCGGAAAGTCCGGGAAGGTCGCGAGGTCGTTCCCGGCGAGCGCGGTCGAAAGAGTGAACTGGCCGCCGGTCAGCTGCATGCCGTCGCCGGAATCGCCGGCAAAGCGCACGACGACGGCTTCCTGCGGCGGATGTGCCGTCGCTTCTTTTTCAGAGAGGAGATGGGTGGCTGTCGCCACGAGACGAGTCCTTCACAAACGCGAGTTTCGTGTTGCTACTTTAGGACTCCGTCGCCCCTTCCGCCACCTTTTCGTCAGCGGCACCTGAGCGCGCCCGCGCCTCTCGGTCAGGCCCGACGCCGCCCGTCCGCTGTGAAGTAGCCGATCCCGCCGCCGACGAGCGCGCCGACGATCGGTCCCACGAACGGAAGCGGAATGGCCACGAGCGCTCCGATAACCGCCGCAATTGCCGTTCGCTTCGCTACTGGATTTTCGAACATCCGTATTTGCTCCTTCCGCGTGTATTATGGATATAATACACAAAAGTTTCAAGCGAACCTGCGGCCGTTCGGCAATTTGGCGAGATTTCTGTTGCAGTTAGAATCTGTTATCGGCCATCGCCGCGCTTGCAGGTTAAGACTGTTCAGCGCACAAGGGCGGCGGTCTTGGGGGCAAGTGCTTGGCGCGCATATTCCTCAGCTATGCAAGGGACGACGTTGAAGCTGCAAAGCAGCTCGCGGCCTGCATTGGCGGTGCCGGGCACGACGTCTGGTGGGACCGCCATCTCCACGCCGGTTCGCGTTTCGCGGCGGAAATCGACAAAGCGCTAAAGGACGCGGAAGCGGTCGTGGTTATGTGGTCGCCGACTTCGATCGATTCCGCATGGGTCCAGGACGAGGCCGCCGAGGGCCGCGATTCCGGACGTCTGGTGCCAGTCTCGCTCGGCTCTGCGAAGCCGCCTCTTGGCTTTCGCCAGTTCCAAACGATCGATCTGGGCTCCTGGGACGGCACGGGCAGCCCCGACGCCATCGACGAGCTGCTCGAAGCGATCGGGCGCACGTGCGGGACCAACGCAAAGCAAGGCGCGGACCGCTCGGAAAAGCCAGGAGCGCCGAAGAAGCGGACTTCGGTCTGCGTGCTGCCGTTCATCAATATGAGCGGCGAATCAGAGCAGGAATATTTCAGCGACGGAATCAGCGAGGACATCATCACCGACCTGTCAAAGGTATCGGCGCTGTCCGTCGTCGCCAGGAACACGGCCTTCACCTTCAAAAGCCAGTCGGTCGACGTGAAGGAAGTCGCGAAGACGCTGGGCGTGACCTATGTGCTCGAGGGAAGCGTCCGCAAGGCGGGCAATCGCGTGCGGATCACCGCGCAGCTGATCGATGGCGCTGCCGGCGACCACGTCTGGGCCGACCGCTACGACCGCGATCTCACCGACATCTTCGAAATCCAGGACGAGATTTCGAAGGCTATCGTCGACGCGCTGAAGATCAAGCTGCTCCCCGAAGAGAAAAAAGCGATCGAGCATCGCGGCACCAGCAACGTCGAGGCTTATAACCTCTACCTGATGGCGCGGCAGCAGTGGGTCAGCGGCAATTTCGGAGATCCCCGTCGTGACGAGGCGATCGTTCGGGTGTGCAAGCAGGCGACGCGGCTCGACCCCGATTATGCGCAGGCCTGGGCCCTGATGGCGCTGGCGCAGGCCGAACTCCGCTTCGTCCATGGCAAGGACGAGAACGCCCTCCCCGCCGCCGACCGAGCGCTGGAGCTGAACGCGGAGCTTCCCGAAGCCCACTGCATCAAGGCGCGCTATCTCGAAGAGGAAGGCAGGGGCGACGAAGCCGAGCAGCAGCTCCGAACGGCGCTCAAGCTCGACCCCGACTCATGGGAGGTGAACCGCGAAGCGGCGCGAATGCTGTTTCGGCGCGGCCATGCGCGGGAAGCAATCCCGTACTTCAGCAAGGCCGCGTCGCTGATGGAAAGCGATTGGCACAATCCGCTGATGCTGATCACTTGCTACACTTCGACCAACGATGAGGCCCATTTGCGCGAGGCAGCCAAGATGACGCTGGAACGCGCCGAGCGGGCGCTGGCCAAGGAAGCGACCAATGGTCAGGCACTCGCCGCCGGAGCCAATGCATTGATGTTTCTCGGCGAGATGGAGCGCGGGCGCGACTGGAGCCGCCGGGCAATGCTGCTCGACCCCGACAATCTGATCATGAGCTACAATCTGGCATGTGCACTCACGCAGGCGAATGCGCCGAACGACGATGCGCTCGACGCTTTGCAGCCGTTTATGGAGGGCGTGAAGACGGCACAAAATATCCGTCACCTCGAAGCGGATCCCGACCTTGACGGCTTGAGAGACGAGCCGCGCTATAAGGAGATGCTCGCGTCGGCCAGACAGCGCCTTGGCATCTCGGAGCCGGCAACCGATGGCTGACACGCGTGACGTCTTCATCTCCTACGCTCGCTCGATTGAGCAGCAGGCGCATCGCATCGCCGAGCAGTTGCGGGAAGAAGGATTCAGCGTCTGGCGGGACGACGAACTGCCTGCCCATCGCTCCTATTCGGATGTGATCGAGGAGCGCTTGAAATCCGCGAAAGCGGTCGTGGTCCTCTGGTCCGGAGAATCCGCCAAGTCGCATTGGGTGCGGGCGGAGGCGAACACCGCGCTGGAGTCGGGCACGCTCGTTCAGGCAATGCTTGACGGCACTTTCCCGCCGATGCCGTTCAATCAAATCCAGTGCGCCGACCTCAAGGACTGGAATGGAGAGGCGAGCGCCCCCGGATGGCAGAAGCTGCGGGGCAGCGTTGCCACTCTGGTCAAACCAGTCGAAGAGGAACCTGCGCCGGCGGCTTCCGCCGGTTCGCACGCGAAAGCGGATCAGATGTCGATCTGCGTCCTGCCGTTCGCCAATATGAGCGGCGAGCCCGAGCAGGAATATTTTAGCGACGGCATCAGCGAGGACATCATCACCGACCTGTCAAACGTTTCCGCGTTGTCGGTGGTCGCGCGGAACACGTCGTTCACGTTCAAGGGCCAGTCGCTCGACGTGAAGGAGGTGGCTGAGAAGCTCGGCGTCACCCACGTGCTCGAGGGCAGCGTACGCAAGGCGGGGAACCGCGTACGTATCACCGCCCAGCTGATCGACGGAGCGAAGGGCGATCATGTGTGGGCGGCGAGATACGATCGGGACCTCACGGATATTTTCGAGATTCAGGACGAGATTTCGAAGGCGATCGTGGATGCGCTGAAGCTGAAGCTCCTCCCTGCCGAGAAGAAGAAGATCGAGAACCGCGGCACCAACAATGTGGATGCCTACAACCTCTACCTGATGGCGCGACAGCAATGGGTTAGCGGCGGCCAGGGCAACCCGCGGCGCGAAGAGTCGATCGTTCGGTTGTGCCAGCAGGCGACGCGCCTCGATCCCGACTATGCGGAGGCCTGGGCGCTCATGGCGCTTGCCCAGGCCGAACTGAGGTTCTGGCACGCGCGAGTTGAGGACGCGGTTCCAGCCGCAGAGCGCGCGATCGCGATCAACCCCGGACTGGCGGAAGCGCACTGCGTGAAGGCGCGCTATCTCGAAGAGGAGGGCCGAGCCGAAGAGGCCGAGAAACAAGTCCGGACCGCACTCAAGCTCAATCCCGAGTCCTGGGAAGTCAACCGCGAAGCCGCTCGCATGCTGTTCCGTCACGGCCACATCAAGGAGGCGATTCCTTTCTTCGAAAAGGCTGCCTCCCTGATGGACACCGACTGGAACAGCCCGATGATGCTGACGACCTGCTACAACGCGCTGGGTGACGAGGCGCAGAAGCTGAGGGTCTCACGCGTGTCCGTTGACCGGGCCGAACGGGCGATTGCGCAGGATCCCACCAACGGCTCGGCTTTGGCCGCGGGCGGAATCTCGTTGTCAATTCTTGGAGAAGCCGACCGAGGACGGGAATGGATGCAGCGGGCGCTGCTGCTCGATCCGGACAACCTAAACATGCGATACAATGTCGGCTGCGCGCTCGCCTTTAGCGGCAAGATCGACGAAGGCATTGATACGCTCAAGCAGTGGTTCGAAGTCATCAACAGCCCTACGCGGATCAGGCACGCGGAGGCCGACCCCGACCTTGATGCAATGCGCGACGATCCGCGG
>DASUCP010000129.1:0-2001 GCA_036275975.1 Sphingomicrobium sp. | reverse complement strand
GGTTCTGACCGGCCGGCCCGCTGGCTCGTAAAGCAACTCCGGCCGCTGCCGATAACGAGGAATCCGTCTTCACCAACCAGATAGGAGACCGGGAATGAATCTCGGCAACTTGAAGGTTCGCACCCTCCTTGGCATCTTGCTCGCTGTCCTGCTGAGCGTCATGGGGCTGGCGACCCTGGAAATCCATCTCGCTCTGCAATCCACGCTGCATACCGCCTATCGGCAAGGCCTCGCCAAGGACATCGTCGCCGACATTCTGCCCCCGCCGCTCTACATCATCGAAGCGCAGATGACCGCCATGGACCTGGTGCATGGACCTGCAGCGCGGCGCAACGAGAATCTTGAGCGCCTCGTGCAGTTGCGCAAGGATTTCGACGAGCGTGTGGCCTATTGGAAGACAGATCGCGATCTGGACAGCGCGGCGAAATCCAGTCTGCTGGGCCGTCATCGGGAGACCGGAGAGCAGTTCTTCGCCGAGTTGGAAGGCCAGTTCGTTCCTGCGCTACGCCGCGGCGACTCCACCGCTGCAGAGCAAGCATTGACGCGGCTGCGAGCGATCTATGACGCCCATCGGGCCGAAGTGGACAAGACTGTTCGCTTGGGCAATGCGCTCGCTGATGAGGAGCAACGAGCGATGGAGCGCATTCGCACGCGGTCGCTCGCCATCGGGCTCGGCCTGCTGCTCGCCGTCGCGATTCTCGCAGGGACGTTCTTCCATGGCGTGAGCCGCACGATCATGCGGCGCCTCGGGGGCGAACCCGGCGAAGTGGCCTCCGCTGCGCGGCGCATGGCGCATGGCGACCTTACCGTGGACATTCCGCTGGAGAAGGGAGCCGAGGGCAGCTTGTCCGCTGCCTTTCGTCAGATGCGCGTGGAGCTCGCGCAACTGATCGGCAACACCAAGTCGGAAGCCGCGCAGGCGGATGCGGCGGCCAATCATCTCGCGGCGGTCGCCGCGACGGTGACCGACGCGGTGACGCGCCAGAGCGAGGCCAGCGGCGCGCTGTCATCGACTATCGAGGAGCTCAGCTCCTCCGTCGAAAGAATCGCGGAGCACGCGCAGCAAATGAAGGCCGCGGCGGAGGACTCCAGCCGCCGCGCCGAAGACGGCGCCAGGATCGTCGCGACAACGACGTCCGATATCGAACAGGTGGTGCGCTCGACCGAAGAAACAGTTAGCAACGTGCGCGAGCTCGCGACGCGGGTCGCCGGCATCAAGCGCCTCACCACGATCATCAAGGACATCGCCGATCAGACCAATCTGCTGGCGCTCAATGCGGCGATCGAAGCGGCGAGAGCCGGAGAAGCCGGGCGCGGCTTCGCCGTGGTGTCGGACGAAGTGCGCAAGCTTGCCGAGAAGGTCGAAGGGGCGACACGCGAAATCTTCACGCTGACCGAACAGGTCATGGCCGACTCTGCTGGCGTCGAGGCATCGATCACGAGGATGACAGAGGCCACGGACGCCAGCCGCACCCAGGCGCACGAGGCCGAGCAGGTGATCCGTGCGATCCAGTCGGACGCGGGGCGCACCGCTACCATGATCGCGGAAGTCAGCGAGGCGCTGGGCGGGCAGCGCGCCGCGGTGCAGTCGATCGTTCGCTCCCTCGGGGACGTGGCGCGTGATACGACATCCAGTCGCGCGGCGGCCGGCGAAGTAGCCGCCTTGGCTTCGCGAGTACGGGATCTGGCTTCGGCGTTGAACACCTCGGCCGGGCAATTCCGGGTGTGATCCAGCGGCCAGAGCGCGATCAGCCGGCTGCGATAAAAAAAGCCCCGCTATTGAAGCGGGGCAAATCCATCACTCAGGGAGGAGACTCAAGCGGAAATCGGCCTGATTCTGCGGTGGTGACGCCAATGGCATGGCGGCGTGGGCTCGAGCCGCTCGACACCGCATTCAACATCGCGATTGTCACGAGGAAGCAGCCCGCGCTCCATTCCACTTTAGGTATAGGTTTCGCGCGGTGACGCTGACCTGCCTGCCGCATTTCCCGCCCCCTTGCG
>DASUCP010000128.1:0-3469 GCA_036275975.1 Sphingomicrobium sp. | reverse complement strand
CCGCTCCCGCTCAAACTCCAGAGCGGAGATACGGAGAACGTCCTACTTCTTCGTTAACCACGCTTGGCCGTCAGCCGTCGTAACTGTCCACCACCTGGAACAAAGCCGTGATGGCGCGACGTTCGTCCGGCGTCACTTCCGGCCGCCAGACGTCGAAGATCAGGATGATCCTGTCGCTGGCGCTATCGTTCCACGCCTCGTGTTCGACCGTATCGTCGAATACGAGCAATTCGCCCTCACGCCATTCGCGCACCTCGCCGCCGACCCGGAAGCCGCAGCCAGGCGGCACGATCAGCGGCAAGTGACAGATCAGCCGCGCGTTCATGACGCCATGATGCGGGGGAATTCGTGCTCCTGGAGCAAGTCTGGAGAAAAGGATCGAAGGGGCGCGTACACCAATTCTGGGGACATCCAGCTGCTCGACGGCTGCGAGCGTTTGCGGAAAGAGCCTCTCCATCTCAGGCACGCGGCGGCCCTTCGAAAAGATATAGAGCGTGCTCCAGGCAGGATTGTCGACGAGACCATGATATTCGGTCCGCGGCCTCGTCGGATCGGCGACCATGTAGGGCGAAAAGGCGTCACCTCCGCCCGCAAGATAGTCGAGCAGCTCTGCCTTGATGGCCGGTGTAGCCGCCTCGATTTGCGCGGCCCAGGGAAGCTCTGACCGCTCGTAGTAACGGCGTTGCGGCAGGCCCGGGAAATAATAGCTCGTCGGTTGCTGAAGCTGCAGTTCGGTCTGGCGGAGTCCGCGCATCAGATCGATGGATTCCTGGAACCTGGCAGGTCTACGACCCGCCGGAAACCCGGCCGCGGCCAAGGCTGCTTCGGTATGACGTTCGAAGCTCGCCTGGCATTGTGCAGCACCAGCCTGCGCCCGCTCAATTGTCGCCCTGAGCGAAACCGGCAGCGGCTGGGCTGCGGCAGCGGCGCGAAGCGCCGCCTTGTAGAAGGCTGCAGCTGCCCGGTCGTCGCCGCCGGATGCGCGCAGCTCACCCTTACGAACCAACGCTTCGATATTCCGCGGCTCGCGTTCGAGGAGCGCATCGATTTCAGCTTCGTCGGACATCAATAGAGCAAATATGCTTTCCGCTGTTCTTCCCAATCGCGCTCGTCCGGGATCGTCGGCGTGTCGAGATCGGCTGGGGCGGCTTGCGCATCGTCGACCCATTCGCGCAGCAAAGTCGAGCCATTGATCACGTCGATGGCGAGCTTGTCGAAAACATATTCGTACGGGAAGTCGCGCCAGAGGTCGTACTCGGGATGGAGGCGGCGGATCGCCTTGAACGCGAGCGACTGAAGCCGCCACGGCCGGAACGCCTGGTGATCGTAGAACGACCCCTCTGCGTGAATGAAGACGCCGCGGCACATTTCGCCGACATGCTTGTGAAACGTCGGCTGGAAGGTAACGTCGCGCAGCTTGCACCCGGCGAGCCACTCGGGCGCGAGCTTTTCCATTTCGGCCATGAGCTTGCGCGGCTCAAGGTCGGGAGCGCCGAACAGCTCCAGCGGGCGCGTGGTGCCCCTGCCCTCGCTCAGCGTGCTCCCTTCGAGCATCACGGTGCCGGCGTAGGCTCGTGCCATGTTGACGTTGGCGGCGTTCGGGCTGGGGTTGATCCAGACGCGCTCGGGCGGCCAGCCAAAGCCGGGTCCCTCGTCCGGCCGCCAGCCTTCCATCTCAATCACCCGATAATCGACGTCGAGCTTGAAATGATCGATGAACCATTGTCCGAGCTCGCCGAGCGTGAGACCATGGCGCATTGGCATGGGACCGGCACCGACGAAGCTCTCCCATCGCGGGCGTAGCGCAAGGCCTTCGATCGGGCGACCGGCGGGATTGGGGCGATCGAGCACCCACACGCTCTTCCCCATCTCCGCCGCAGCTTCGAGCACGTACAGAAGCGTCGTGATGAAGGTGTAGATTCGGCATCCGACGTCCTGCAGGTCGATCAGAATCGTGTCGAACGTGCCCATCGACTGGCCGGTCGGACGACGCACCTCGCCATAAAGGCTGAACACCGGGATTTGGTGAACGGGATCGGTGAAATCGTCGGACTCCACCATATTGTCCTGCTTGTCGCCGCGAAGCCCGTGCTGCGGGCCGAACGCGGCAGTCAGCTTCAGGCCGGTTGCCGCGAGGGCGTCGAGGCTGTGGTCGAGGTCCTTGGTCACTGAAGCGGGATGCGCGAGCAGCGCCACGCGTTTCCCTTCAAGCGGCCTCCGCAGCTCGGCATCGGCGAGCAGCCGGTCAATTCCGAACAAAGTCATGCGGAGGTGCTTAAGGAAGCCGCGCGGCGAAGCAACCGGCAGCGTGGAAATCTGGCTTTTCGGGAGGGTGAGCCAGCGCCCAGTAGGACTTGGTGCCGTCCTTCTCCTCCAGGACCGCGGAAAGCCCGAGCTCCCACTGCTTGTCGGCTTCGACGGCAATCGTCGCTCCAACGGTCCACCAGGTGAAATTGTCCTCCATGCGGATATACGGCGGAGAGTCGACCTCAGCCTCCGCCATGTCTTGGCGATAGCCGCTGAAGTCGTACGCAGCCCAATTCCCCTTCGGCGCGAAATTCCACTCGCGGTAGGACTCCCCGCCTTGCTCCCGCACGAATGCTTCGAAGCAGGTCGTCTTCCACAGCTCATCGGCCCGCCAAGGCTCGCTCACGGACGAGATGACAAAGCGGGCGGCAGGCGCTCCCACTCCGAACCAGATATTCGTCGTCGCCACGGCTCCGAGCGATGCCGCATGATCGACCGTCGCCCAAACTTTGAACAATGGCTGTGCCGGTGGAGTCGACGGATGCGGGATCAGATTGAGCTGCATCGCCACCCAGTAGCAGCGCGCGAAACGAGACGCTAAGCGCCCGTTGATGGCTCAGTACCGCTCCTCTCTCATGCGCCTGCTCGATGAGCGCGGCTACATCCACCAGGTCACGGACCCGGAGTTCGACGCGCTGGCGGAAAAGGGAATCGTCAGTGCTTACGTTGGATACGACGCGACGGCGCCGAGCCTCCACATCGGCAATCTGGTCTCGATCATGATGCTTCGCCGGCTCCAGCAGGCGGGACATCGCCCGATCGTGCTGATGGGCGGCGGGACGACCAAGATTGGCGACCCTTCGGGCAAGGACGAGAGCCGCCAACTGCTTGGCGAAGACAAGATCAACGCGAACATCGCCAGCATCAGGCGAGTGTTCGCGAGCTTCCTCACTTTCGGTGACGGTCCGTCGGACGCGATCATGGTCAACAATGCCGACTGGCTCGATGCGCTCGAATATATCTCGTTCCTGCGCGACGTCGGCCGGCACTTCACGATCAACCGCATGCTGACCTTCGACAGCGTGAAGCTTCGGCTCGACCGCGAGCAGCCGATGACGTTCCTGGAGTTCAACTACATGATCCTCCAGGCCTACGACTTCCTCGAATTGTCGCGGCGGGTCGGATGCCGCGCTCAGTTCGGCGGCTCGGACCAATGGGGCAA
>DASUCP010000127.1:0-11273 GCA_036275975.1 Sphingomicrobium sp. | reverse complement strand
GCGCCCCAGGCCTTGTCGTCGATCTCGTCGGACAGGATCTTGCCGACGTCGATCGCGGCCGAATGCATTGAGTCGATGAGCAGGGCGACGCGGCGCGCAAAGGCTTCGCTGTCCTTCTCGCGCTGCTCCTTGTTCGTCTCTTCGATATGCTGCTCGAGCGCGACCGCACTCTTGCCGAGCGTCAGCATCTGCTCGGTCAAGCGGTCTGACGCAGCGCGCGCCGAATCGACGGCGCGGGCGGCGACGGCTTCGACTTCGCGAAGCCGATCCTCGACGCTCTCGCGGATCACGCGTTCAAGCGCCTCGCGAGTTTCTTCCGACAGCTTGCCGGCGCTTTCCGGGATGACCCCTTCAATCGCTTCGCGCGCACGCTGCGCCGCGTGCGAGGCAGCTTCCTTGACTTGGACCATCGATGCGACAAGCGCCGGGCCAGTTTCGGAGCTGAGACTGGCGGCCTCGCGCTCGACCTTTGCGAGCATGGAGGCGAGCTCGGTCAGCTTCGACTGCGCATCGCCGACACCCTCGTCGACCGTTGCAAGCAGGGCGGCGAGCTGGTCCTGCTGCTGGGCGATTCGGTCGGCCGTGGAACCCAAGCGGTCGCTCGCTTCGACCGCCGCATCGCGGATCCAGCCGATCTCCGGCTTCGCGGCTGCAGTGCTCTCGACGAGCCGATCCGCGCCTCCCTGCGCCTCGCCGATGGCCGTCCCGAGGCTCTCGCGAATGTCGCCGGTCAGCCGGTCGATGCTCACGCGCAGCGCGGTCGTCCGCTCGACGATCGAGCCGATCGCCGAGTCCTGCGAGCTCGCCTGCGCTGCCAACGTGTCGAGCTCGATCCGCGCCCGCGTCAGCGATTCAAGGAAGTGGTTCGCCCGCTCGTCGCCGTTCGTGGCGAGCTCCGCGAAACGCTCGTCGATAAGCGCGAGGCCGCGTTCGATCTCCGCAATCATCCGCTGCGAGGCGCGGTCCTGCTCGGCGACGCGCGACGACAAGTTTTCAATCGACGCATTGGCGCGGTCGATGTTCGACGCCAGCGACTCCGCGGCGTCCGCTCCCGCTCGGCCCAAACCGGCGGAGGCTTGTTCGACCAAAGCCGCCACAGCGGCCGATTGAACGTCGATCCCGGTGCGGATTTCGTGGAGCGTTACCGACGTCCGTTCGAGCAAAGTATCGAGCGCACCGGACAAGCCTGCGTTCGCTTCGCCGACGCGAGACGCCGCCGCCGAGCCGGCCGTTTCAATCTCCGCCAGTCGTGCGGCCAGCCGATCGGTCGCTTCAGCGATCATCTGGTCCGCTTCGCGCGCGCGTTCGGCAAGTTGGTCGACGCTGCGCCCGAAAAGCGCCGTCTTCTCGGCCGATTCGCGACCGACCGTCTGGAACTGTTCCGCTATGCGCCGTGCAGTTTGTTCTGCGACGGGCAGGTCCTCCAGAAGAACGGCAACGTCGTTGCGGGCGGACTCGGCCGCGCGGTCGAGCACTTCGCCGTGGCGCTTCAGCTTTTCGGTGCTGGCGTCGAACTCGCGGGTAATTCCACCGAGCTTGCCAGTCGCCTCATCGCCGAGCTGCATGAGGTGCTGGCTGATCATCGTCAGCTCTGTGCGGCTGTCGCTGATCCGCTGCGAGAGGACTTCGAGCAGAGCTTCGAGCGACTGGGCCTCGGTCCGCATCGTGATGACCGATCGCGTGAATTGCTCAGCTTCCTTGCGGCGCGTGCGGCCGAACATCATCCATGCGAGCGCAAGCAGAGCCAATGGAGCGGAAGCGAGCGCGAGCCACTGCGCAAGCTGCGGCGAGGTGATCGGCTGTCCGGCCAGCGTTCGCCCTGCCGACCATGCGCAATAGGCCACCCACAGAACCGCCAGCACGGCGAGTGTGATCCCAAGCACCTGTCGGCCGCCCTTGCCGTGCTCGACAACCGGCGTCTCCACCGCTGCGGCTTCCTGGAGCCACGGATGTTCGTACGAAGGTTCATTGAGAATATCCGCGCTGGTCAGTTCGAGGGGTTCCGGCTCCTGCCTCAGTGGAGAAATCGGTTCGGCGCGCTGCGGTGTCGGTGTCATGACAACGGCAGTTTACCATCTTTGCGACCGCGCGAAAGCGGTTACAGAGGGGCACTGCGACGCGGGGAGGGAAGCACGAGCCATGGCGCTTGGCGCGCTTATCGGGGCCTATCAGGAGGACGATAGCGGCAGCCTTCGCGCGCTGCTTCCGCTCGCCGGACGGACGCTGCTCGAATATCAGGTGCGCTGCGCTGCAGCCGCGTCCGCGGCGCCGGTCGTGGTCGTCGTGGAACGCGTTCCGCAGGCCCTGCAGGATGCCTTCGAACGACTGCGGCTCGACGGCATCGGAGTCTTCCCGGTGAGCGATGTCGCGGAGGCCGTGAGTCGCTTCGAGGCAGGCTCGATGATTCTTCTGATCGGCGACGGAGTCGCGCCGCCCGCAACCTTGGTGGTGCAAATCGTTGAAGAAGCCGAGCCAGCAGTCACCACGGTGCCCGACGACGAGGAGCACGCCGCCTTCGAGCGCATTGACGCGGAGTCTCGCTGGGCCGGCGTTGCCCTGGTGGACGCGCACCTGCTCGGGTCAACCGCCGCCATGCTCGGTGACTGGGACCTGCAATCGACCTTGCTGCGCCGAACAATCCAGGAAGGCGCGCTTCGAGTTCCCTCCGAGCCCGGTGGCGAGCCGCTGCTCGCCCAAAGTGCCGATCAGCTCGAGGGCTTCCAGCGGACCTTGCTTGCGGCTTCGCGCGCCCGCCGAACCGACTGGGTCAGCCGCTTCATCCTTCCGCCGGTTGAGGAATTCGCGACCGAGCAGCTGATGGAGACCCAGGTTCGACCGGCGTGGCTTATCTGGGCGGCGCTCGCGCTGACGGTCGCGGCGGCGATCTGCTTCACCCGCGGATGGTTGGGCGCTGGGCTAATCCTGCTGATCCTGTCCACACCGCTCGATTTGGTGGCCGAGCGGATCGCGACCCTGCGTCTGAAGCCGCTCGCATCGAGGATGGTGGCGAGACTCGCGCTATGGCCTGCCGCCGGCCTCGCATTGCTGTCGATCGGCTGGTGGGAGACCCGCCACGGCACGGGCTGGGGGTCGCTCGTCAGCGCCGCGGCTGCTGCCGCCTTCGCCGAAGCGACGCGCATCGAGAAAGCCTCGATGCCGGCCGATGAGGAATTGTGGCTCTTCTCTCGCCGCAGCGCAATCGTTGCCGCCGTCCCGTTCGCGCTCGCTGGGGCGTGGACGAGTTACCTGGTCGCGATGCTCGCCTATGCGATCATCTCTTTCTTCATCGTTCAGCACGTCCGCCATCGCCCATCGAGTTGACGCGAAGTTAACGGAAATCGGGTAGGGTTTCGGCAATGATGCCGGAAGAATGGCCGATTGCTGCGCCCGCAGCTGACCGGAACGCGCCCTCACGTCGTGCGGGGCGCGGGCGGCTGGCCACGGTGCGCGCCGATTTCTTCCTCGATTCCGCAGAGCGCCTGACCGAGCAGGAGCGGGCGCTGATGACCGCAATGCTCCATTGCCTGGTGGGAGATATCGCGGACGAGGTTCGGGCGGCTCTCCCGGCGGGCTGGGTCGCCGCCAATGATGAGGACAATGCCGCGCTCGTGCGCCAGCTGACCGGCGCAAGACTGCTCGACGATCCGGTGCTCATGGCATTGCTCTTGCGCCGTGCCGACGAGGAGCGGATCGGCACAGCGGCTCGGGCGCGCAGCGGCCGCCGCGAGGCGCGGGTGCTGCAGGGTCTCGTCAGCCATGAGAATGGCGCAGTTTCTGCAGCCGCCATGGCGCTGATCCTCGCCCGTGGCCGCCGCCGTGACCGTTTCGGGCAGTGCCTGATCGATTTCGACGACTTGCCGCCTGCCACTGCCGATGCGTTGGTGCACGCGATTGCAGCCGCGCTTCGTTCGGAGGTTGCGGCGACGCGTGGCGGAGCTGCCGCCGACGCGGAGCTTTCCGCAGCATCCGCCAACCTGCTGTCGCGCCACGATCCGTCGCGCAGCATCGACGCGTTAACCGGCGCGCTGGTCGGCCTGCTCGAGGACAGCGGCGCCGCGACCGACGAGCTGGTGCTCGCCGCCGGACAGGAAGGGGAGGCCGCGTTTCTCGCCCAGGTGCTCGCGGGGCGCGCGGGCGTTCCGGGCTATGTGGCGCTTGATGAGCTACTTTCCGGTGATGCGCAGCGGGTCATGGCACTGTTCCGGGTTGCGACCTTCTCTCGTGAGCTCAGCGCCGGCTTGCTAGCCAGCGTCGGCGATCTTCTCGGGATCGCCGATCCGGGCGCCGCGATTGGCGTTTTCGACAGAATGACGGATGAGCTCGTGGAGGCAGTCGCCACATGGCTCACGACTTCCGGCTCCTACCGAGAGGCGCTGGCTTCGCTGGGGTACGTTGGTGGTTAGCGCGCCGTCCGAACCGCGCGCCATCATCGGTCGCCTGGATAAGTCCGGGCGGCTCATTGCTGCCGATCCCGAGTTGGAAGCTCTCCAGCGCGAGGCCGGTTCGGCAATCGGCCAGGCGCTCGCCTTGCCGCAGGTCGCGGCCGTCGCTCACCTTGCGCGCAAGCTGGGGACTGCAGTGGCGCGTCCGGCGATCGCCGCATCGAGCGATCACGACATCGAGTTCTGGGTGAACGCCAAGCCGGAGGGCGACGAAATTGCCTTGTCGCTCGAGGGCTGGACCGTCCGTCCCGCCGCGGCTCCGCGCCTCGCGACGCTGCTTGGCGGCGGGAGCGAGGCGGCAGCCGCAACTTCGCGGCATGAGTGGACCACGGACGAAGAGCTTCGGATCATCTCACTTTCGCCGGATTTGGCCGAGCTTCTCGGCGTCGACATCGCGGAAGCCTCGGGGGCGGCGCTTACGCGGATCGTCCGCCTCGAAGAGGACGAGCTCGGCGAGATGCCGCTGGTGAACGCGCTCGCGGCGCGACGCAGCTTCACGGGCCAGCGAGCGCGCAGCCGCTCCGACGACGGCTGCGTTGTCCTGTTGAGCGGAGACGTCGTCACCGCCGCCGATGGAGGCTTCGCCGGATTTCGAGGAACGGCACAAATCGAAGGCGATACTCAATCGAGCGCTCCGGCGCGCTCGACCGCCTTCGACCTTGCGCTCGAAGAAGTGCTCCGCTCGCCGCTCGACCGGATCATTGAGAGCGCGGAGCGCATCGTCGATCGCTCGGACGGACCGCTCCGCAGCGATTATGCGAGCTATGGCACCGACATTGCATCCGCCGCCCGGCACCTCTTGTCGGTCCTGCGCGCGATGAGCGAAGAGCCGGCGCAGGCCGACCAGACGGTCGACCTCGCCGCGCTGACCGGCGAAGCGGTCGTGATGCTCGATTCCACCGCCGAGGAGCGTTCAGTCCGGATCGAGATCGAGGGCGGCGATCCGCTTCCTGCGCGCGGGCAGGAGCGGGCGGTCATCCAGATCCTCGTAAACCTGATCAGCAACGCCATCCGCTATTCTCCGGAGCACGGCGTCGTACACCTGGCGTTCGCGCGGACCGCGGGAACCGCATCGGTCTCAGTATCCGACGAGGGACCCGGAATTGCGCCGAGCGATCAGCAGCGCATCTTCGAGCGCTTCGAACGCGCGCATTCGAAGGAAGGCGGCACCGGCCTCGGCCTCGCCATTTCGCGCAGGCTGGCGCGGTCGATGGGCGGGGACGTCACGCTCGATAGCGCGCCGGGTGAGGGCGCGCGATTTACTCTTACGCTGCCAGCGGCTTAGCCGCGCTTGTTGACCGGCACGTAGTCGCGCTGGGTCTTGCCGACGTAGAGCTGCCGCGGGCGCCCGATCTTCTGCTCGGGATCCGCGATCATCTCGTTCCACTGCGCCACCCAACCTACGGTTCGGGCAAGGGCAAAGAGCGCCGTGAACATGTCCGTCGGAAAGCCGATCGCGTTCAGGATCACGCCGGAATAGAAGTCGACGTTCGGGTAGAGCTTCTTCTCGATGAAATAATCGTCGTTGAGCGCGATGTGCTCCAGCTCCTTGGCGACGTCGAGGACCGGATCGGAGATGTTGAGCTCTTTTAAAACCTCGTCGGCGGTCGCCTTCATCACCTTCGCCCGCGGGTCGAAGTTCTTGTAAACGCGGTGCCCGAAACCCATCAGCCGGAACGGATCGTCTTTATCCTTCGCGCGGGCGATATAGTCGGGAATGCGCTTCACATTCCCGATCTCGCGCAGCATGTTGAGCGCAGCTTCATTGGCGCCCCCATGCGCTGGGCCCCACAAGCAGGCGATGCCCGCGGCGATGCACGCGAACGGGTTCGCCCCTGATGATCCGGCGAGCCTCACTGTCGAGGTCGACGCGTTCTGCTCATGGTCGGCGTGCAGGATGAAGATCTTGCGCATCGCGTTTTCGATGATCGGATTGACCACATAAGGCTCGGCCGGAACCCCGAAGGTCATGCGCAGGAAATTGCCGGTGTAGCTGAGGCTGTTGTCTGGATACAGGAACGGCTGTCCCAGCGTATATTTGTACGCCATCGCAACGAGTGTCGGCATTTTCGCGATGAGGCGATGCGATGCGATCATCCGCTGCATCGGGTCGGTGATGTCGGTGCTGTCGTGATAGAAGGCGGACAGAGCGCCGACGACTCCGCACATCACGGCCATGGGATGCGCGTCCCTCCGAAATCCGCGGAAGAAGGTCGCGAGCTGCTCATGCACCATCGTGTGGCGGCTGATCGTATATGTGAATTCGTCGAGCTCGGTCTGGGTCGGCAGTTCTCCCCGGAGCAGCAAATAAGCGACCTCCATGAAAGTCGACTGCTCGGCCAGCTGGTCGATCGGGTAACCGCGGTGAAGGAGGATGCCTTGCTCGCCGTCGATATAGGTGATCGCGCTTTCGCAGCTCCCTGTCGAGGTGAAGCCCGGGTCGTAGGTGAACATGCCGGTCTGCGCATAGAGCTTCCGGATATCCATCACTTCTGGACCGACGCTGCCCTCGAGAACCGGGTATTCGAAATCCCCTCCCGGCGTTTTCATCGATACGACTTTGTCGGTCATTCACTTGGCTCCATCTGGTCGGCGATGCGGGCGAGGCTTTCGTCGCGGCCCAACAACGCGAGAACGTCGAAAATCCCGGGAGACGTCGTGCGCCCCGTGAGAGCGGCGCGGAGCGGCTGGGCGACCTTGCCGAGCTTTACTCCACTGCCCTCCGCGACCTCGCGGATGGCTGCCTCTAACGACGCAGCGTCCCACTCGGCAAGTGCGGCAAGCTGCTTGTGTGCCGAAGCGAGGAGTGCGCGTGCGTCCGGTATCAGCAATGCAGCGGCGCCCTGGTCCATTTCAAGCGGCCGCGCGTCGAACAAAAAGCGAGCGCCGTCAGCGAGTTGGTGAAGCGTGTGAGCCCGCGCCTTGAGCTCTGGCATGGCCCGGACGAGCAGCGGCTTCTGATTAGCGGAAATCCCGAGCTTAGGAGCGATCAAATCTGCCAACCGCGCATCATCCGCTTCGCGGATATAATGGCCGTTGAGATTCTCCAGCTTCTTGAAATCGAAACGCGACGGCGACTTGCCGACATGGTCGAGATCGAACCACTCGATCGCCTGCTGGCGGCTGATGATCTCCGCGTCGCCGTGGCCCCAGCCAAGGCGCAGCAGGTAGTTATCGACTGCCTCGGGAAGGTATCCCAACTCATCGCGGTAGGCATCAACGCCAAGCGCGCCATGCCGCTTCGAAAGCTTGGCTCCATCCGGCCCGTGGATGAGCGGAACGTGCGCGTAGACGGGCTCCGGAAAGCCCATCGCGCGGATAATCGCCAGCTGGCGGAAAGCGTTGTTGAGATGGTCGTCACCGCGGATCACGTGGGTGACCCCCATGTCGTGATCGTCCACGACCACCGCAAGCATGTAGGTTGGAGTTCCGTCGGAGCGTAGCAGGATGAAGTCGTCGATCTCGGCGTTCTGGACCGTCACTCGCCCCTGAACGCGGTCGTCGATGACCGTCTCTCCCTCCTGTGGCGCCTTGAGGCGGATCACGAACGGCTTGTCGTCTTGTTGATCAGTGACGTCGCGCCACGGGCTGCTGATGCGGAACGGCCGGCGCTCCTTGGCGGCGAGTTCGCGTTGCTGGCCGAGATCCTCCTGGGTCATGTAGCAGCGGTAGGCATGCCCGCGGTCGAGCATCTTGTGCGCGATCTCGGCGTGCCGGGCCCAGAATTGCGACTGGTAATATTCGTGCCCGTCCCAATCGAGCCCGAGCCAACGCATCCCGTCGAGGATGGCGTCGATCGCTTCCTTGGTGGAGCGAACCTTGTCGGTGTCCTCGATCCGAAGGAGGAACTTGCCGCCGTGGTGACGGGCGAAGAGCCAGTTGAACAAGGCCGTGCGTGCACCCCCGATGTGCAGGAAACCGGTGGGCGAGGGGGCGAAACGGGTAACGACGGGCAGTGACGTATCACTTGCGCTCAAGCGCGCTTTCCTCTTCTCTTCATGCTGCAATGCAATGGACGAGCGCCCCTAGCATGGGGGAAGCGCCTCTTCCACAGCGTGCTCGGGGCTATTGGAGGACGCGGGTTTCCGTTGGTTTCGAGGAGCTGGAGAAGCTTCTCGAGAGCGAACGCGCGCAGCTTCCACCATGGATTGTCGTCGGGTTCGGCACCGGCATCGCGGCGTGGTTCGCGCTGGATGCGAGCACCGAGTGGATCGCATTCCTGTGCATCGCCGCGGCGCTCACGCTTGCGGGGTTCGTGCTCGGGAGCGGACGCACAGGGCGAGCGCTGGGTTGGTTCGCTCTTGCAGCCAGCGTCGGTTGCGCGCTGGTCTGGGGGCGATCGCAATGGGTGGCTGAGCCGCGGCTGGAGCGCTCACAGGTCGTCGATGTCGAAGCGACGGTCCAGTCGGTGGACCACATCGCGGCTCGAGACACGGTGCGCCTGCTCCTCAAACCGCGTGATGCCGCACTGCCGCCGCAAGTCCGGGTATCGATCGATGAGGGCAAATTGCCGCAAGGCATTGCGGCTGGAGCCGCCATCAGGGTCAGAGCGCGCCTCGCTCCGCCTCCATCAATGGCGCTGCCCGGCACGTTCGATTTCGCCCGTGACGCCTGGTTCTGGGGTTTAGGCGCCGTTGGAAAGGCGCTTGGGCCGGTGACGGTCGAGCGGGCAGCTACGCCGAGCGGCCTCGATGGAGTTCGAGAAGCGCTTCGGCAGCACATATCGGAGCGGCTGCCCCAACGCTCGGCCGGAATCGCGATCGCCTTGGTTACAGGCGACCAGAACGCCGTCGATCAGGACGATGCCGACGCCATGCGCCGGAGCGGCCTCACGCACCTGCTGTCGGTCAGCGGGCTCCACATCGCCGCCGTGGTCGCTTTCGCCATGTTCTTGACGCTGAAACTCCTCGCATTGAGCGAGCGCCTCGCTCTGCGCTTCAACCTCGTCCTGGTGGCGGCAGCCGTCGCGGCCGCGGCGGGCATCGGATACACGGTTCTGACCGGCGCGCAGGTGCCAACCGTCCGAAGTTGTGTTGCCGCGTTGCTCATTCTCGCCGGCATCGCGCTCGGCAGAGACGCGATCAGCATCAGGCTCATCGCGACAGGTGCGCTGATCGTGCTCATCTTTCGACCCGAAGCGCTCGCAGGCCCGAGCTTCCAGATGAGCTTTGCCGCAGTGACCTCGATTGTCGCTCTCCACTCCACCGATTGGGCGCGCCGGCTGCTACAGAGGAGGGAGGAGGTGATCGCGGCGCGAGCCGCCCGCTCACTCCTCGGCATTGTCGCCACGGGGCTCGTGGTGGAGATCGCGCTCGCCCCCTTCGCCCTCTATCATTTCCATCGGTCGGGACTTTACGGCGTCGGCGCCAACATAATCGCAATCCCGCTGACCACATTCATCATCATGCCGCTCGAGGCCGGAGCATTGCTCCTGGATGCATTCGGCTGGGGGAAGCCGCTGTGGCTCCTGTGCGGCGCAGCCATCGACGGCCTCCTCAAGCTAGCGCATGTGGCGGGCTCGGCGAGGGGAGCCGTGATGATGCTGCCATCGATGCCCACCTGGGCCTTCAGCCTGATGGTGATTGGCGGGATCTGGCTATGCCTCTGGAACAGCCGCGTGCGCCTGCTGGGCCTGGCCCTTTTTGCCATTGGAGCCGCCGGGGCAGCGGTTGCGCCCTTTCCTGACCTGCTCGTCACCGGAGATGGAACGCATTTGGCGGTGGTCGAAAATGGAACGCCGCTCATCCTCCGCGATCGGGCGGGTGACTATGTACGGAGCCTGTTCGCCGAAACAGCCGGCTACGATGGAGATCCCGACCTGCTGGAGGACCAGCCGACCAGCGATTGCTCGCACGATGCATGCGTCGCACGGTTGCACAATGGCTGGCGGCTACTGGCGACGCGGTCGAAGTACCGCATTAGCTGGAAACCGATCACAGACGCCTGCGCCGCTGCCGACGTCGTCGTGTCGGACCGCCGGCTTCCGCGAGGCTGCATTCCACGGTGGCTGAAGCTGGATGTGCCGACGCTCCGTCGAACCGGCGGAGTCGCGATCTATCTGGACAAGAACCCGCGCATCGACACCGTCGCCGAGCGCGTCGGCGAGCATCCCTGGGCCGAGTTTACGCGTCAGTAGCGGCGAATTAGCCCGGCGAGCCGACCCTGGATTCGTACTCGGGATTCGTCATAGCGCTGCGGCTCGTAGCGGCTGTTCGCCGGGTCGAGACGGATCATCCGGCCTTCGCGCCGATACGTTTTCAGCGTCGCTTCCTCATTGTCGATGAGAGCCACCACGATCTCGCCCTCGCGCGCCGTTTCGGCCTTGCGGATCAGCGCGAAGTCGCCGTCCAGAATGCCCTCGTCGACCATCGAATCGCCGGAGACCTCGAGCGCATAATGTTCGCCGGGGCCCAGCAAAGCAGCTGGAACCGGGAAGCATTCGGTGCCCTGGAGAGCTTCGATGGGGGTGCCTGCTGCGATCCGCCCATGGAGCGGAATCTCGAGCGTGTCGTTTGCCGCTGCTGGCGCCGCAGACCGGAGCGGAGTGACGCTGGCGGAAGGCCGCATCTCCGGGAGCTTCACCACTTCGAGCGCTCGCGCCCTGTTGGGCAGGCGCCGAATGAACCCGCGCTCCTCCAGCGCCGAGATCAGGCGGTGCACTCCGGATTTTGATTTGAGGTCGAGGGCCTGGCGCATCTCATCGAAGCTCGGGCTAATGCCTTCGTCTTTCAGGCGACTGTCGATGAACAGCAACAATTCGCGTTGCTTGGCGGTGAGCATCGGCCTTCACTCCCCTGTAGAACGAACAGGGAACGTGTAGGCAACAAAGCG
>DASUCP010000126.1:0-2816 GCA_036275975.1 Sphingomicrobium sp. | reverse complement strand
GCAACGCGCACAACGGCAGAGGGGCCAAGACGAAGACAAGTCAGCGGACCTGAGCCTTGCTTGCACCCCGGCAGCCGGAACCGTCACGACGGCCGCTGATCCCGGTAGGATTGGCGGTCGTATCGGCGGCAGCGGGCATCGGATTGCTCATCCAGCGAGCCTTTCGGAAGTCCGAAGGTCCCCGGCTTGCGGCAGCGCAGGCCTTCGGAGCCGGCGCCGCGGTCCTGTGCTTCAGCGTCGCGCTCGACAGCGCGGTCGAGCACTACCGGGGAAGCTACAAAGACCGGGTGATGTTCGCGGGACCCACAATGGCGACGATCGGCCTGGCAACAACACTGTGGATCGCCTTTCGCCCACACGATGCGAAGAAGACGCTCACGCGCGTTGCGCTCGGAGCGGTGGGGCTAACCGGCCTCGCCGGCCTTGGCTTCCACGCCTACAATATTCTCAAGCGCCCGGGTGAGCTCAGCGCGCTCAACATCTTCTACGCGGCCCCGTTCGGTGCTCCCGCCGCACTCACGCTCGCCGGTCTCTACGGCGTCATCGCCGGCGAGATGCTGAGCGATCGCGAATATGTTCGCACCCGCCTGCCCCGCCATGCCGCAGCGCTGATCGGCTTCTCCCTGCTCGGAACGGTCGCAGAGGCCGGAACCCTGCACTTCCGCGGTGCCTTCCAGAACCCCTTCATGTACGCTCCCGTGACGGTGCCGCCGCTTGCTGCCGTCGCCATCGGGGCCGCGGCGCTGGACCCCCGTGCGGCGGAGATCGCCGAGCCGTTGCTCAAGGCGACCGCCCTGCTCGGCATCGCCGGACCGATGTTCCACGCCTACGGGATTCACCGCAACATGGGCGGTTGGAGCAACTGGAGCCAGATGATCCTGCAGGGTCCGCCGCTCCCCGCACCGCCGGCCTTCCTGGGCATTTCGATTGCTGGCCTGGGCCTGCTGCCCCTCCTCGAGGAGCAGCCGTAATGAGCGAATTCCGAACGCCTTTTCCGAACTACAATGTGCTCGACAAATGGGACTCCCCCTCATGGAACGAGCAGACGCGAGCAGTCGTCGAGAGCCGCCTCCATGACGTTCCGAAACGCCGCTTCCTGAGCGATGAGCAATGGTCGCTGCTGGAAGCGATCTGCGACCGGCTAATCCCGCAGCCCGATCGCGAGGAACCGGTGCCGATCGTGCCGTGGATCGACGCCATGCTCCACGACAACCACGGACCGGGCTATCGCTACGCCGACATGCCGCCGATGCGCGATGCCTGGCGCCAAGGCCTCGATGCGATCGCCGCCGAGGCGCACAACCGCCATGGCAAGCACTTCGAGGAGATGTCTCCCGAAGAGCAGGACGCGCTGCTCACAGACGTCCAGGAGAATCGCGTGGAGCGGCGCTATTGGGGCGATCTCCCGGCGGGCGGTTTCTTCCTCCATCATCTGCTGAAGGACGTGGTCGCCATTTATTATTCGCACCCAGCGGCGTGGAGTGAGATCGGGTACGGCGGGCCGGCCGGCCCCCGCGGATACGCGCGGCTCGGCTTCGACGAGCACGATCCGTGGGAAGCGAAGGAGGTCGAGCTCGCCGATGCTTGAGGTTGCCGAGCCTCGAGCGCGAAACGGCCGTGCTCCGGACGTTTTCCGGCCCGGCAAGTGGACGTCGATGCGCTGCTACGACGACAACGACGAAGTCGATTTCGCGATTGTGGGCACGGGCGCGGGCGGCGGCACGCTCGCGTGCAAGCTCGCCGAAGCCGGCTTCTCGGTGGTCGCGTTCGATGCCGGTCCCTTCTGGCGGCCGCTCGACGACTTTGCCTCAGACGAGCGTTATCAGGGCGGCCTGTTCTGGACCGACGAGCGGATCACCGGCGGCGCAGATCCGGTCGAACTTGGCGCGAACAATTCCGGCCGCGGCGTCGGCGGTAGCACAGTCCACTACACGATGATCGCGCTTCGCTGGCGGCCCGAATGGTTCAAATGCAAAGCGACGCTCGGATACGGGCGCGACTGGCCGATCAGCTTCGACGAGCTCGAGCCTTATTATGAGGAAGCCGAGGAGGCTCTGAAGATCGCGGGTCCTCTGAAATATCCGTGGGGACGCCGGCGCAAGCGCTATCCCTATCGCGAGCATCCGGTGAACTCGGCAGGCCTCGTGCTGGCACGGGGTTGCGAGGCGATCGGAGTCAAATGGTCGCCGCTTCCGCTCGCGACTTTGTCAGCGCCGCGCGGAATGGCGCACCCGTGTGTCTATCGCGGCTTTTGCGCCTACGGCTGCTCGACGAATGCCAAGCAAAGCGCGCTCGTCACCTTCATCCCCCGAGCGCTCAAAGCCGGTGCCGAAGTCCGCGACCTCGCGATGGTCGGCAAGATCGAGATGGGGAAGAACGGCAAGGCCTCCGGCCTCCTCTACCATCGCCGAGGCGAATGGCGCCGCCAGAAGGCGCGGCATGTCGTCGTGGCCGGCTATGCGATCGAGAGTCCGCGGTTGCTGCTCAACTCCAAGTGCCGCCAATTTCCCGACGGCCTTTGCAATGAGAATGGCCTCGTCGGGACGCACATCATGATCCACTCGGGCCCTGGCGTCTGGGGCTATATGGATCAGGAAGTGCGCCAATATCGCGCGCCGCCGTGCATGGCCGTGACCGAGCACTGGAATTACAACGACAGCGGCAAGGATTTTCATGGCGGCTATGCGTTCATGAGCCAGGGCCCTCTCGCCGTCGGTTGGGCGCAGGATACCGCCGTGCAGCGCAAGATGTGGGGCATGAAGCTTCGCCAGGAGATGACCCGCTACAACCACGTCGCGGGTTTGCGCATCGTCGGC
>DASUCP010000125.1:0-17881 GCA_036275975.1 Sphingomicrobium sp. | reverse complement strand
GCCGCGTAAACCGCGAGGCGCGCGACGATCTGGTCGGCGACGATCTCGGAAAGTTGCTCGAGCGCCGTTTGTTCGGCGGCAACCGTCGCATATTCGCTGCTGACGATGTCGATGCCGGCATCGGACCCGGCCGTGGCATCGAGCAGCACAGTCCCGTTCGACGCGTCCACGAGCTGGTAGCGCGCCCGTAAGGTTCGCCGTTCCTGCGTCGCGGCGCGGTCGGCACGAAGACCGAATGCGGTGATATTATCGTCGAGCGTCACGTCGAGGCGATAGCGCGCCGGGCCTGAACCGCTCTCACCGAGACGATCCACGAGTTTGTTGCGAACCAGCCAGCCTGACCGGCCCGGAATCGGGCCGACTTCAACCGAACGAAGCTCGCCAGCAACCAGCCCGGAGGTTCCGCCGCCATACAGGGGGTGAAGCCCGCAGGCGCTGAGAAGAAGGCTGGCGGCGAGGACGGCGATCCGGCGCATCAGACGACGATATTCACCAGCCGGTCGGGAACGACAATCACTTTACGCGGACTCGCGCCATTCAGCTGACGCTGGACCTTCTCAGAAGCGAGCGCGAGCGCCTCCGCCGTCACGCGATCGAGGCCGCGGGGAGCAGTCAGCGTGTCACGGAGCTTGCCGTTGACCTGGACGGCAATCGTCACCTCGTCATCGACCAGAAGCGCTGGATCGAATGTCGGCCAGTCTGCGTCCGCTATCATTCCCGCCTCGCCGAGGACGGCCCAGGCCTCCTCCGCGAGATGCGGCGCGCCCGGAGCGGCCAGCAGGATCAGACTCCGGATCGCCTCGTGGCGCGTGGCCGATGGCTTGGCCTTCTCGATCGCGGTGGTGAGCTCGTAGAGCTGCGCCACCGCTTTGTTGAACTGCAGGCCCTCGATCGCCTCCCCAACCGCAGAGATCGTGCGGTGGAGCTTGCGCTTGAGCGCCTCGTCCTCGCCCTCGGCCGGCGTGTTCGTGGTCGCGAGCTTCCAGACGCGCTGGACGAACCGCGAGGCGCCCTCGATGCCACCTTCCGACCATTCGAGGTCGCGCTCGGGCGGGCTGTCGGACAGCATGAACCAGCGCACCGCGTCCGCCCCATATTTGGCGAGGATCGGCTCGGGATCGACCGTGTTGCGCTTCGACTTCGACATCTTCTCGACGCGGCCGAGAGCCACTGGCGCGCCGCTTTCGATCTGAACCCAATCGTCACCGTCCTTGCGGACCTGGTCGGGGCTGAGCCAGCTGCCGTCGCCGGCCTGGTAGGTCTCGTGCGTCACCATCCCCTGGGTGAAGAGCCCGTTGAACGGCTCGGCGACGCCGATACGGCCGAGGCGCTGCAGTGCTCGCATCCAGAAGCGCGAATAGAGCAGGTGCAGGATCGCGTGCTCGACTCCGCCAATGTACTGGCCGACGGGAAGCCATTTCTCGGCCTCCGCGCGGTTGAACGGCTGGCCCGCCGGCTGGCTGGCGAAGCGGATGAAGTACCAGCTCGAATCGACGAAGGTGTCGAGCGTGTCGGTTTCGCGCGTCGCCGCGCCGCCGCATTTGGGGCAATCGACATGCTTCCACGTCGGGTGGCGGTCGAGCGGATTGCCCGGCTTGTCGAACTCGATGTCGTCGGGGAGCACGACGGGAAGCTGATCGCGCGGAACCGGCACCGCACCGCAGGTGGGGCAGTGGATGATCGGGATCGGCGTTCCCCAGTAGCGCTGCCGCGAAACACCCCAGTCGCGGAGACGGTACTGGACCGTGCCGCGGCCCCAGCCAGCTTGCTCGGCGCGCCGGATCACCTCGGCGGCAGCCTGCTCAGTGGTCAGCCCGTCGAGGAACTGAGAATTGACCGCGACGCCGGGCGCGGTTTCGGCTTCGTCGCCGATCGGCTCCGATGCGACATCGGTGCTTGCAGCGACGACGCGCTTGATCGGCAGTTTGTACTTACGGGCGAATTCGTAGTCGCGCTGGTCGTGACCCGGCACTCCGAACAGCGCGCCAGTGCCGTAATCCATCAGCACGAAGTTAGCGATGTAGACCGGAAGCCGCCAATCGGGATCGAGCGGGTGGACGACCTCGATATCGGTACGGAGGCCTTTCTTTTCGGCCATCTCAAGCTCCGCGGCGCTGGTGCCGCCGGCTTTGCACTCGGCGACGAATTTTGCCGCTTCGGCATTCGTCCCGGCGACCGCTTGCGCGATCGGGTGATCGGCCGCGACCGCGACGAAGCTCGATCCGAAGATCGTGTCGGGCCGGGTGGTGAAGACCTCGATCGAATCGATGTCGTCGACGGGCTGTGCGAGCGCAAAGCGGAATTCGAGGCCCTTACTCTTGCCGATCCAGTTTTCCTGCATCAGGCGAACCTTCTCCGGCCAGTCGTCTAAGCCCTTGAGACCGTCGAGCAGGTCGTCCGCGAACTCGGTGATCTTCAGGAACCACTGTGCGAGCTTGCGGCGTTCGACCGGCGCTCCCGACCGCCAGCCGCGTCCGTCGATCACCTGCTCGTTGGCAAGCACGGTCATGTCGACCGGGTCCCAATTGACCTCGCTTTCCTTGCGATAGACGAGGCCCGCGTCGAACAGGTCGAGGAACAGCGCCTGCTCGTGACCGTAATAAGCGGGATCGCAGGTCGCGAACTCGCGTGACCAATCGAGCGCGAAGCCGATGCGCTTCAACTGCTCGCGCATCGTATCGATGTTGGCCCGGGTCCACTCGCCGGGATGGACCTTGCGCTCCATCGCAGCATTTTCGGCCGGCATTCCGAAGGCGTCCCAGCCCATCGGATGGAGGACTTCATAACCCCGCATGCGCCGGTAGCGCGCGATCACGTCGCCCATCGTGTAGTTGCGGACGTGGCCCATGTGGATGCGCCCCGAAGGATAGGGGAACATCTCAAGCACGTAGCTCTTGGGCTTGTCGCTATTGCTGTCGGCGCGAAAGGACTGCGCTTCGGCCCACCGCTCCTGCCACTTGCGGTCGGCCGCGTTCGGGTCGAATCGCCCGCTCATGATGCGCTAAGGCTTAGCCCGGAACGGCAACGCGACGCAGATCGCGCGCGCGAGTCAGGATGATGTCCTCGAGCTTCTGCACCGTCGCCGCGGAGACTGGCGCATCGACCCAGGCGCCGTTCTGGTTGATTTGGCGGGCCGCGGTCACGCGCAGGGCGTCGGCACGAAGGTCGGGGTCGAGGATTGCCACGGTGAGCTTCACCCGCTCTCCCGGCGCTCGCGGATTGGTATACCAGTCGGTGATGATGACGCCGCTGCTCGGGTTGGCCTGGAGCAGGGGGGCGAACGAGACCGTATCGATCGCCGCGCGCCACAGGTAGCTGTTCACCGCAAGCGTGGTCACCTGCGAGGGGGCAAGCGTCGTCGGCAGGTTACGGTTGCGGGTGCAGCCCGGGGTCGCGAGGGCGAGCACCATGAGTGCGGCAACGGTCGTGTGCAGGCGATTCATCGGCGATCCTATATCGGTTTGCGGGCGTTATAGATGCTCGAAGTCCGCCCGCAAGCATGTCCCGCTCCTGAACGTTGTTGTTGTGAGTTAGCAACAGGGGGGCAGGGAATCGACTCGCTGTCATGGAACCTTCAGCTTCATGAGACTATATCGACTCGTGAACAGGGAGTTCACCAGTTGCTGAGACTCGCCCACAGGACAGAAGCCAAGATGGTTGCGGCGCTTGCCGCGGCCGGCCTCGTGCTATCCCCGGCGTTCGCGGCGACTCAGGGCAAGAAGCGGCCGCCCGCGGTTGCGCTGAGCTTCGATCCGATCTCCTCGTTCACCCCGGCGAATGCCGATCCGAAGCTCGCCGCGGCGCTCGCGGGCAAGAGCCTTTCGCTGACCGATTTCAAGTTCACGCCCGCGCCGGCCAAGGGACGCCCATCGCAGGTGCGAGTGGCGATTCGCGCCCGTGTCGACACGCCGGCCGAAACGGCGATCGCCCAGGCGGGCCTGCCGACTCCGACGGTGACCGCCCTTGCTCCAACCAGCTACAACCTCGGCGTTGCGGTTGGCTGGAAGCGTTTCGCTGTTGCCGGCGACGTTTCGAAGGTCAGGGACGCGGATCCGGCGATTGGCGGCCGCGAGACCGCGGTGGTCGGCGTAAGCTACTCCCTCAACAAGTTTACTGGCCGCGTCGCCGTCGGGGCCGATCGCCCGGATGGACGCGCGGTGGCGGCCCTTCGCCGGCCCGACAATTACTCACTCGACGTGGGCGGCTCCTATTCGCTCTCCAAGCGGATCGCCCTCACGGGAGGAGTCCGGTACAACATCGAGCGTGATCGCCTGTCGGCGCTGCAGGATGACCGCCGCGACAGCCAGGCGGTCTACGTCGGCACCGCGTTCAAGTTCTAAACGCCGAAATTCCCGCCCAACCGATGAAGCCGAGCTGCGCGACGTTCGCATAGCGTCTCGCATTCATGCCACCGAGAGCAAACGCGTGCCGCTGTGCGAGGCAGGCAAGCGCGGCGGCGCGCATCCTCGGCATCGGCTCCCATCCGGGATGGCTTTTGGTCGGATGCACCGGCGAAAGGAGGATCAGGGGCGCACGCCGCAACAGCGCACGAGTGAGCTCGCGCTGATTGTGGACTCGAGCCGCGCTCCGCCGATCTTCGAGCACAATCGTGAGCTGCCGCCGACGGGCCATCACGCGCAACCGACGTCCGTCCTTCGCCGCGATCGCGCCGATTACCAGGATACCGCTGCCGCGCGGCAGCCGCCGGATCGTCGTCCATGCCGCGGCGTTCAGCCCCTGGTCGACGATCAGCCACTGCTCGGGCAGGCTCTGGCGGCGGGTCATGGCGCTTCCTATAGCGCCGGCAGATGAGCAGCGCGGCAAAGAGACGGCAACGGATTCTGGACGGAATCGCTCGCGCTGCCGAACTCGCCAAGCGCGACCCGGCGGAAGTCCAGCTCGTCGCGGTGAGCAAAGGGCGCAGCGCGGACGAAATCCAGACGCTGATCGATACAGGGCAGCGGGATTTCGGTGAAAACCGGGTCCAGGAAGCGCTCGCAAAGTGGCCGCCGCTCATCGCCCGCAACGGCGATCTGCTGTTGCACGCGATCGGGCGGCTTCAGTCCAACAAGGCAGCCGAGGCGGTGAAGCTTTTCGATACAATCCACTCGCTCGATCGCCGGTCGCTGCTCGATGGACTGGTGAAAGAGGCGACGAAATCCGGACGAACTCCGTCCGTTTACGTGCAGGTGAACATCGGCGAGGAAGAACAGAAAGGCGGATGCGCGATCGCCGAAGTTGGGGAGCTCGCGGCCGCAGTTAGGGCCTCCCCGCTCCGCCTCGCCGGCTTGATGGCGATTCCACCGCTTGGAATTGAGCCCACGCCGTATTTTGCGCTCCTTGCGAAGCTCGCGCGGCGTCATGGCGTCACTGGCCTGAGCATGGGAATGTCGAGCGATTTCAAGGAGGCGGTCATGCTCGGCGCGACTGCGGTCCGCGTTGGCACGGCGCTGTTCGAGGACTGATGAGCGCTCCGGCAGGAATCCTGTTCGACTTCGACGGCGTGCTCCTCGAAAGCGAGCTCGAGCTCAACCGCCTGACCGCCGAGCTCCTCACCAATCTCGGGCACGCAACAACACTCGAAGAGGCGCTCGAACATTATACCGGACTTACCGGGCCCGACGTTGTGCGAGTCATGGAAGCGCGCATCGGCGGACCAGTTCCAGCCGAATTCCACGACGCCATGCGTGAGGCGAGCAGGCGCGCGCTCGCCGAAGGGATCGAGCCGGTTGCCGGAGCAATCGAGTTCGTTCGGCAATTGCCCCACGCACTGCCGAAGGCAGTCGCCTCTTCGAGTTCCGCGCGCTGGGTTCGAACCCATCTGACGCATCTTGGGCTCGCCGCTGCATTTGAGCCGCACATTTATAGCGGCAAGGAACATGTGGAACGGAGCAAGCCCGCGCCCGACCTTTACCTGCTCGCGGCCGAGCAGATCTGCGTTCCGATCGACGAGTGCGTGATCATCGAAGATTCCAAGGTTGGGGTGACGGCCGGCCTCGCGTCCGGCGCGCGGGTGATCGGCCTGGCGGCCGGATCGCATTGTCTCGACAGGCATGCCGACATGCTGAAGAGTGTAGGCGTTACAGAGATCGCCCACAGTTTCGAGGAGCTGAGTACGCTCCTGTTCTAATCGAGATGCCCGCTCTTCTTGCGCTTGGTCGCAAGATAATCGGCATTGTGCGGATTGGCCGGCATATGATGCGCCACACGCTCCGCAACCTTGATGCCAGCCGCTTTGAGTCCTTCGACCTTTCTTGGATTGTTGGTCAGCAGCCGGACTTCATCGATCCCCAGAGCTCTCAACATCGCTGCCGCATGCGCATAATCGCGCTCGTCGTCGCCGAAGCCGAGCCGGAGGTTGGCCTCGACCGTATCCAATCCGCGGTCTTGTAGCGCATAGGCGCGGAGTTTGTTCGCCAAGCCGATGCCGCGGCCTTCCTGGCGAAGATAGAGCAGCACGCCGCCGCCTGCTTCGCCGATGATCCTGAGCGCTTCCTTGAGCTGGGGTCCGCAGTCGCATTTCAATGAGCCGAACACATCGCCGGTCAGGCATTCGCTGTGCAACCTCACGAGCGGCGGCTTCCCGGCGAACGCGCCGACGACGAGCGCGACATGCTCCTGCCCGTCGT
Organism: Sphingomicrobium sp.; assembly: GCA_036275975.1. Lineage (GTDB taxonomy): Bacteria > Pseudomonadota > Alphaproteobacteria > Sphingomonadales > Sphingomonadaceae > Sphingomicrobium. The sequence continues at coordinate 11,252 of DASUCP010000125.1, read as the reverse complement.
CTGAAGCCCGAAAGGCGACGATATGCGTATCCGGCATGCCGTCGAGCGGCAGCTTCGCGTGGGCGACGATCTCGAGGTTCGGCCTCTCGGATTCGCTAAGGACCTCGTCGGCGGAGACGCTAACGGCCGCATCGGCGGCAACGACCCACAGGGCCGGCAACAAGCCTGCGGAGCGCGCAAGCTCCACGGCGGCACGGCAATTCTCGACTGCGGTGCAAGGCACGGGCTTGAGCGGTCCAATCGGCCCACGATCGAGGTCGCGGCCGGGATCGGCGAGCGCCAGTGCGCTGTCGACCTCCAGCCAGCCGGAACGTTCGATCAGCACCGGTTGAGCCGGATCGGCCGCATCGCGTAGATTGGCGAGCGCCAGCGCCGCGGCACGCTGGCCGCTGATCAGGAGCTTCGCTTCGCGCTTCGGATCGACGAGGTCGAGCAGTTCGGGAGTCGCCGTCTCGACCGCGAGAATGCCGATCGGCGTTCTTCCTTCGATCCGCACGACCCGTCCCGCGCGAAGCGCGGCGATGGCCCGTCGGATGGGCGGGGCTGCGGTCAAACGTCGATCTCGCAGATCAGGGGCACGTGGTCTGACGGCCGCTCCCAGTTGCGGCACGGCTCCAGCACGGTGTGCGCCGCGAGGTGTCCAGCCAGCGCGGGCGACGCCCACATGTGGTCGAGCCGGCGCCCGCGATCGTTCTTGGTCCAATCCGGAGACCGATAGCTCCACCAGGTGAAGCAGCGTTCGGGCGCGGGCACAAACCGCCGCCCGATGTCGATCCAGTCGTGCGCTTGCTGGAGGCGGCTCAGCGCCTCGACCTCGATCGGGGTGTGGCTGACCACGGTCAGGAGTGCCTTGTGACTCCAGACATCGCACTCGAGCGGGGCCACGTTGAAATCGCCAACGATCATCGTCGGCTCGCTGAGGCCCTCGGACCAGCGCGTCATTCGTTCGATGAAGTCGAGCTTCTGCCCGAACTTAGGATTGACCGTGCGATCCGGCGTGTCGCCGCCCGCCGGCACATAGACATTCTCCAGCCGGATGCCGCATTCGAGCCGCACCCCGATGTGGCGGGCTTCGCCATTGTCCTGCCAATCGTGCTTGCCCGGATCCTTCAGCGGGACGCGGCTAAGGATTGCGACGCCGTGGTGCATGCGCTGGCCATTGAGCTGGCGGTGAACGTAGCCGTGGCGCTGGAAGAGCTCGGTCGGGAAGATCGTATCGAGCACCTTGGTTTCCTGGAGGCACAGGATATCCGGCTGCTGCTCAACGATCAGGCGCTCGACCAAGGCGGTGCGCGCACGCACTGAGTTAATGTTCCAGGACGCGATCTTCAGCCGTTTGCTCACGTTCGCCCGCTTAGCCCGGTTGCCGACATATGAAAAAGGCCCCCGCTCCGGGGGCATGGAGCGAGGGCCGCCTAGCGTTCGTCACGCAAGGGATTCTGCGTAACCCCGGGTAACAGGGGGAAACCCCAGGTAATTGCAGAATCGAGCTTTTATTTAGGCGCACGAGCCTGACGGTGCGATGAACAAGTCTCGAATCGAAACTTTTACAAACCTATTTTTTCCTCGGCTCAGCGTATGTGAACGCGCTTTCCGGCACCCCTACATTATAGCGCACATTGGACAGCTTCACCGTCGTTCGCCGGTTCTGCGCATCAATCGCCGTCCAGCCGTAAAGCTGCAAACCACCAGGCGCGGAGCCGCTGCGGAGGAAAACCAGGGTAAGCGACCCATACTGGGCAGGGTCGCGAGCCCGGACGCTCACGATCTTAGAGTTCGTGTCCGGCATGATCTGGGCTCGGCCCTTGAGGTCCGGCGAGTTCGACAACAGCACGCCGAGCGGCGTCCGGTTCAGCGGATAGCTACTCTTCTGTCCCACCTGATAGTCGATGACGGTCAGGGTCTTGCCATTGGCGACGAGCAACAGGTCGCCACTGCCATATTCGAACCGCACCTTGCCCGGTCGCTTCAGCTGCATCGTTCCTGCCGCCGATCGGCCACGAGAGTCGGTCTGAACGAAATTGGCGCTCATCGTGTGAACTTCAGCGATGTGCGCCTTGAGCTTCGCCAAATCGGGTGAATCCGCTGCAGCGGCCGGCGCTGCAGCGGCGACAACCACTACCGGCACCAGCGCACGCGCGAACTTCGTTGCAAAATTCATGTCCAAAGCTCCTGGAATTTTTCGCCGGAATCTGGCGTTTCAGCTTTGAATGCGCACTGAACCCTGCGGTTCCGTTCCGTTCAGTGTCAGATCGGATGCCCGTCCGGATCGATCAGCACTTCGCGGCGGCCGACGTGGTCGGGCTGACCGACCAGGCCCTCCTTCTCCATCCGCTCGATCAGGCGCGCGGCGCTGTTGTAGCCGACGCGGAGCTGGCGCTGGAGATAGGAGGTGGACGCCTTCTGGCTTTCGGCGACGATCTGGATGGCTTTGCGATAGAGCTGTGTTTCGGCATCGTCCTCGCCGGTCGGCTGCCCGTCGAACAGATAGCCGCCGTCCTCGGGTTCTTCCGTAACCGCCTGGACGTAATCGGGAGAGCCCTGCCTGCGCCAATGTTCCGCAACCGCGCGGACCTCCTCGTCGCTGACGAACGGCCCGTGGACGCGAATGATCTGCTTGCCGCCAGGCATGTAGAGCATGTCGCCTTTCCCCAGCAGCTGTTCGGCTCCCTGCTCGCCGAGGATGGTGCGGCTGTCTATCTTGCTCGTCACTTGGAAGCTGATGCGGGTCGGGAGGTTCGCCTTGATCACGCCGGTGATCACGTCGACCGACGGGCGCTGCGTCGCCATGATGAGGTGGATGCCCGCGGCGCGCGCCTTTTGGGCGAGGCGCTGGATCAGGAACTCGACCTCTTTGCCGGCCGTCATCATCAGGTCGGCCAGCTCGTCGACCACCACCACGATCTGCGGCAGGACCTCATATTCGAGCTGCTCGGTTTCGTAGAGCGGCTGGCCGGTGTCAGCGTCGTAGCCGGTCTGGACCCGGCGCCCGAGCTTGGCGCCCTTGGCCTTCGCTTCGCGCACCTTGGCATTGAAGCTCGGCAGCGCGCGGACCCCGAGGTTCGCCATCATCCGATAACGCTCCTCCATCTGCTCGACGGTCCATTTCAGCGCCCGGATCGCCTTGCCGGGCTCCGTGACCACTGGCGAGAGCAGGTGCGGGATGTCGTCGTAGATGCTGAGCTCGAGCATCTTCGGATCGATCATGATCAGCTTCACCTGGTCCGGACCGTAACGGTACAGCAGTGACAGGATCATGCAGTTGAGGCCGACCGACTTGCCCGACCCGGTAGTGCCGGCGACCAGCAGGTGCGGCATCGGCGCAAGGTCCGCGATCACTGGATCTCCGGCGATATTCTTGCCCAGGATCAGGGGCAGCGACATGTTCTGGTCTTCGAACGCCTGGCTCCCGATCAGTTCGCTCAGCGACACCGTTTCGCGCTTCGAGTTCGGAAGCTCGATGCCGATCACGCTGCGGCCGGGGATGGTCGCCACACGCGCCGAGAGTGCGGCCATGTTGCGCGCGATGTCGTCGGCAAGCTGGATGACGCGGCTCGCCTTGATTCCGCTCGCCGGCTCCAGCTCGTACATCGTCACGACCGGGCCGGGGCGGACCTCGACGATTTCCCCGCGGACCTTGAAGTCGTCGAGCACCGCTTCGAGCAGGCGCGCGTTGCGCTCCAAGCCGGCGCGATCGATCTGCTGGCGGTTCTCCTTCGGACGAGGGGCGAGGAGGTCGAGCGTCGGCAGCTGGTAGTTATCACCAAGCGCGAGGCTCGGCTGCGTCGGCGACTTGCGGCTGACCGGCCGGCCGCCTGGGGTCACGGGCTTCGCAGGCTCCGCGACAGCGACGGTCGGACGAGCGCGCGGGGGGGCCGCAGCGAGGGGGCCGTCGTCGAGGATTTCGGTTGCGCGGGGCTTCGCACGCCGCTTCGGCGGCTGCCTGCGGAAGAAATTCGCGAGCCAGGCTCGTTCGTCCGGATTGAGCCCAAGCGCAAAGTAGCCGAGCGCCAAGCCCGCGATCGCCAGTAGCATGAGGATCGCAAGGCGGGTGGGGCCCGCGACCTGAGGATTGCGGATGAGGGCAATCCCCGAATCGAGGCCATGCGCCGCGGCGAGGCCGAACGCTCCGCCCCATCCTCCAGGTAGTCCCGACACCGCCGATCCGCTGGTGAGGCTGAGCGCGGCACCGAGTAGGACGGCGCCGATCGCGGCAACGAGGAGCCCGCGCGCGACGCGTCCTGCGGCCTCCAGCCGAAGCATTCTCAGGCCGGCGATGGCGACGACCGGCAGGAACAGCGCCGAACCAATTCCGAACAGCAGAAGAAGCGCGTCGCTGAAGTAGGCGCCCGGGCTTCCCAACCAGTTTCTCGGCGGCCCGCCGGCGGCGGCGCTCAATGACGGGTCGGTCGGGCTGTGGGTGGCAAGCGCTACGGCGCCGGCAAGGCTCAACCCGACGAGTAGAGCACCCCAGCTGCGCACGGCGAAACGGCGCACGGCATTGGTCAGCGCCTCGCGCCAGTCCGGCGCCAGATCGCGCTTCGGGGCGCGCGTCGCTACCGTTGCCATCTTCCCACCCCCAATCAGGTCGCCTCTAGAATCCCCCACGCGGACTCCCGGGTCAAGCGAAGTCGTGGCGTCATTGCGACGAACGGGTTAGGGGCGCGCGCATGGATCGCGCGGACGTGATCATCTTCGGGGGCGGGCTGGTCGGGCTGGCATTGGCTTCGGCGCTCGATTCGAGTGGGCTTTCGGCGATCGTCATCGACCCGGCCGATCCCGCTCCACGAAGCACCGCCGAATTCGACGGGCGAACGAGCGCCGTTTCGTCGAGCTCCATGCGAATGCTCCAGACGATCGGTGTCGCCGATCATCTCGCGGAAGCCGGCTGCCCGATCTGGCGCATCGCGGTGGCGGACGGGTTGAAGCCCGGAGTGCTTCACTTCGATCCAGACGAGGGCGAGCCCCTGGGTTTCATGCACGAGAACCGGAATCTCCGCGCGGCGCTCCAGGCCCGCGCCGAAGCCGGCAAGAACCTGTGGTTGATGTGGAAATCGCGCGTCGGAAGCGTCGACCGCGGAAGCCACGGCGTCGTCGTCGCCCTCGAGGACGGCCGCAAGTTGCACGCCCCGCTTCTCGTCGCCGCCGACGGCCGAAACTCCGCGACGCGCGAAGCCGCGGGCATTCGCGTAGCGCGCTGGAGGTACGATCACCAGGCGATCGTCTCCGTTCTTCGCCACGAACGGCCGCACGAGCATGTCGCCTACGAGATTTTCTATCCGACCGGGCCGTTCGCGCTTCTGCCGATGAACGACGACGAAAGCGGGCATCGCTCGGCGATCGTGTGGTCCGTTCCGGAAGAGGATGCGACCGGCTGGCTGGCTCTCAACGATGAAGAGTTCGCGGCCGAGGCTGAAGCCGCGATGGGCGGCTTCCTTGGCGAGATTGCCTTGCTCGCTCCGCGCTCATCCTTCCCGCTCGGATTCCACCACGCCGCCCAGATCACGGCTCAGCGGCTCGCGCTGGTCGGCGATGCCGCGCACGCAATCCATCCGATCGCGGGACAGGGGCTGAATCTCGGCTTCCGCGATGTCGCAGCGCTGGCGCAAGTCCTGGTCGAAGGTGCTCGCCTCGGCCTCGACCTCGGTGATCGGCAATTGCTGGACCGATACCAGCGCTGGCGCTCCCTGGACGCGTTATCGGTCGCATTTGCGACCGATACGCTCACGCGGATCTATGGAGTGCCAGGCAGGGCGGCGTCGGCGGTCCGCCGCTTTGGAATGAGTCTGGTCGGCCGGATTTCCCCGCTCCGGGATCGTCTGATGAGCGAGGCGCGCGGCACAAGCGGCGAGCTTCCGCTCCTCCTCCGGGGCCTGCCGATTTAATTATTGGATCGTCGGCTCGACCTCGACGCCGCCAGTGACCGCGGCGCGGTGGAACTGCATCAGCTGCACGAGCAGGTCCGCGCGGCCGTCGAGACTCGGCTGCTCCAGCAGCGCCTGCTTGGCCCCGACGTCGAACGGCGCGACCTGCGCAATCGCATTGACCAGCATTTCGTCGTCAAGGCGCGCAACCGCATCCCAGTCGACCGCAAGTCCCATAGCGTCGCCGAGGCGGCGCGCCTCGCGTTCCACCTCGGCCCGTTGAACCAGCGCCAACGGCGGGGGCTCGTCATCGTCGAACGCCGCAATGTCGACTTCGGCGCAGCGATACGGTGAATCCCCGGTCACTTCGCGGACGAGGCGAAATCGGTTGGACCCGTGAAGCACGATGTTGAACCGCCCGTCGTCGAGCTCCTCGATCCCGACCAGCTCGCCAATGCAGCCCGCGCTGTAGAGCGGCGCCTGGTTGTCGTCGTCGAGACGGTGGGGCTGAATCATCGCGATGCGGCCCGGCCCGTCGATCGCGTCCTTCACCATCTCGCGATAGCGCGGCTCGAAGATATGCAGCGGAATCTGCGAGCGGGGAAAAAGGATTGCTCCCGGCAGCGGGAACAGGGGGACTGTAAGCAGTCGGCTCATGTGAAGAGGACGGCCGACAAGCGACGCCGCTGCGCGCTCGACCACGGGTCTTCCAGCCCTTGCGCCTCCAGCAGCTGGAGAAAGCGCTTGCGCGCCGCACCGTCGTTCCACTCACGATCGCGGCCGATCAGCTCGAGCAAAGCGTCGGCGGCGCCATCGCGATCGCCTGCAGCCATTTTCGCAGAAGCGAGCTCGAAGCGGGCTTCGTGGTCATCCGGATTGGCGGCGATCCGCGATTCGAGCGCGCTCGCGTCGGCGGCGGGTGCGGCGGAGGCGACCTCGAGAGCCGCGCGCGCACGCGCGATCTCAGGCTTTTTCGCGATCTCGTCGGGTAGGCTATCGAGGATCTCGCGCGCTTCTTTCGCCTCGCCAGCGGCAATGAGCGACCGGGCGAGACCGCCAATCACCTCGGCATTCTCGGGCGCCAAGTCGCGCACTTGGCGAAAAATATTGGCGGCGCGCGCCGCATCACCCTCGGCGAGCACTTGTTCCGCCATCGCGACGAGCGGCTCTATCTCGGCCTGCGGGGTCACGCCCTCGGGCTCGATCTTCAGCTGCGTCAGCAGCTGGTCGAGCGCCTTCTTGAGCTGGCCTTCGGTCCGGTAGTTGGTGAGGTCCGCGACAGGTTGGCCGCGGTAAATGGCATAAACCGTCGGGATCGACTGGATGCGGAACTGCGCTGCGAGCAGCTTGTCCTTATCGACGTCGATCTTGGCGAGCTTGACGCCCTTCGGTTCATATTCGGTCGCGACCTTGTCGAGCACCGGCGCGAACTGCTTGCACGGCCCGCACCAGTCCGCCCAGAAGTCGAGCACCACCAGCGAGGTCATCGAGGGATGGATGACCTCCTGCTCGAACCGTTCGATCGATTCGCGTTCGGCTTCGGTAAGACCCAGCGTCGCCAAGGCTGTCCAAGCTCCTTCAAAATAGGCGGTTCGCGCCCATATGGGCGGCGGGCGCGAAGCCGACAAGCGGCTGTTGCGAAAGCCTTGCGGGGGGCGCTTTGCCCATGCTAGGCGCGCGCCTCACCTCCGCCGGAACGAGCTTCCGGCGTCAGCTCAGAGCGGGCGTAGCTCAGGGGTAGAGCACAACCTTGCCAAGGTTGGGGTCGAGGGTTCGAATCCCTTCGCCCGCTCCAATTTTCCACCATTGTGCAAGCGAACCATCGCAGGAATTGTTGACGGCGCGGCTCCGGTGTGCCCGCTCCAATTATCTTGTAGATTAAGCTGTGCGTCTGACCCACGGTTGGTTCGCGAAGGTGGCGCACCTATCTGGCTCGGCGAAGGAGACGCTCCATGGCCGAGCAGGCTGAACTCACCCGTCCGGGCACCGCCAACAGCATTAGCACGATCAACCCGGCAACGGGCGATCCGGGCAAGACCTATCCGGAAACCTCGGTTGACGAGGCACACGAGGCCGCGGCCGCTGCCCGGCAAGCATTCCTCGATTGGCGCCGCACTTCGTACGCGGACCGGTCGAAGGTCATTCACAAGGCGGCCGAGATCCTACGCGCGCGCGCGGACGAGTTCGCAGGCCTGATGACCGAGGAGATGGGCAAGACGCTGACGGATGGCCGCGCCGAGGTCGAGAAATGCGCCGTCCATTGCGATTGGTTTGCCGACCAGGCCGAGAAATATCTGGCCAACGAGCCGGTCGACTTCAACGGTGAGGAAGCGTTCGTCACCTTCAACCCAGTCGGCGTCGTGCTGGCCGTGATGCCGTGGAATTTCCCCTTCTGGCAGGTCTTCCGGGCCGCGGCGCCGGCATTGATGGCGGGCAACGGCATGCTGCTCAAGCATGCGAGCAATGTTCCCGGCTGTGCGCTGGCAATCGAGGAGGCGCTCCACCAGGCTGGCGTCCCGCACGACCTGTTCCGGACCTTGCTGCTCCCGGGCCGCGAGGTCGAAGCGCTGATCAGGGATGAGAATATTGCTGCCGTCACGCTGACCGGCAGCGTGGCCGCCGGGAAGAGCGTCGCAACGGCCGCCGGCTCCGTGCTGAAGAAGTGTGTGCTCGAGCTTGGCGGATCGGATGCCTACGTCATCCTCGAAGATGCCAACGTCGAGGCAGCCGCGAAGGTCGCCGCCACCGCCCGGATGGTCAACGGCGGTCAGAGCTGCATCGCCGGCAAGCGATTCATCGTCGTGCGCTCCATTCTCGAGCCGTTCGAAAGAGCGATGGTCGAGGCCATGCGCGGCTACGACATGGGCGATCCGATGAACGAAGGCACGAAGCTTGGCCCCATGCAGAGTGTGAAGGCGCGCGACGCCATCCACCGCCAGGTGACGCAGAGCGTCGAGCGCGGGGCGCGGCTGCTGCTCGGCGGGAAAGTGCCGGTCAGGTCAGGTGCTTGGTACCCGGCGACGGTGCTCTCGGACGTTCGGCCCGGCCAGCCTGCACATGACGAGGAAGTCTTCGGACCGGTCGCCGCGATCATCGCTGCCGACGACGAAGCGGATGCAATTCGAATCGCGAACGCCAGCGAGTTCGGTCTCGGCTCGGGCGTTCTCACGGCCGACCTCGACCGGGGCCGGCGCATCGCCTCGCAGGAGCTCGAAAGCGGCCTCAGCTTCGTCAACGAGAACGTCCGCTCCGATCCGCGCGCGCCATTCGGCGGCGTCAAGCACTCGGGCTATGGCCGCGAATGTGGCGGCTACGGGATCAAGGAGTTCGTCAACATCAAGACCGTGCACGTGAAGCCGCTCGGCCACGGCGGAGAAAACCGCACCGAATAGCGGTCAGCCGGCTCGCTCGCGAAACCATTTGGTGACGATGTACTTGGTCCCGCGCCGGACTTTCATGCCCTGGTGGAGAGTCGCGGGATTCGGCCGTCCGTCGGGAAGCAGGTTGTTCCACGCCAGCAGCTTTCCTTGCTCGGGTTGGATCGTCTTGCCGATCGTTTTGAAGCGCGTTGCGCCGCCGTCCTCCGGCTCGTTCAGGTAAATCATCGCTGTCCATGTCCGTTGGCCCGTCTCGGCCGTATGGACGAGATAGTCGTAGCCGCCGGGCTCGAACGTGTCGGTGTGCGCCCGGAACTCCTGCCCAGGGGCATAGCGCTGCCCCTGGATCGGCTCGCTCGCGGCGAGCGGAAGCCCCAGCAGATCCCCGATCTTGCGGTCGACCTCGCCAACGACGGGAACGCGCCAGTCGAGGTCGCACGTCTCGCTCGTGCGGAAGTTGGCAATCCCCAGATCGTCGGCGATTTCGGATGGACGGCGCTTTTCGTCGATGAGGCTGATCAGGGCCGCGCAGGTGGACTCGTCGAGGAAGCGCCGGACAATGAACAGCTCGAGCTCGCGCGTCGGGACGCGCTGCACGCCAGGTGCGCCGGCGAGCCTGATCGCCGGATTATCGCTTGCGGGTCGCGTAGTTGCCACTCGCGATGTCGTGCTGATCGATCACCGCGCGGACGACGTTGTTCATCAGCGTCATACGGACCGGCAGCGGTGTCGAGGTCTTCTTGATCATTACCGCGACGGTATAGCTCTTGCCGTCCGGTGCGGTGAGGATTCCGATGTCGTTGTAGCCGGCCTGCGCGCCGCCGAGCTCTTGGCCCGTTCCCGTCTTGTGGCTGAGAGTCCAGCCCGGCTGCAGGCCGCCCTTCAGCCGGTTCGGCCCGGTATGCGTATGCGCCATGATGTCGAGCAGGTGCTGGGTGGAAGTCGGCGACAGCAACTCGCCGCGCTTCAGTGCCGCAAGAGCATTGACGATCGCGCTGGGAGCAGCGCCGTCATAGGGGTTGGCGATGTAGCGATTGAACGCCGCGGTTCGGACCTTGATCGGAAGCGCGTCGCGGACCTCGAAGAATTTGCCGTTGAGCGCATAATCCTGCGACCAGGTCATGCCCGCGATCTTGCTCTGCATCGCGCGCTCGCCGTTGGCGAAGCGGATCGACCCAAGTCCCTTGCGAGCGATCATCGCGCGGACCGCCGCAGGACCTCCGACGGAACGCATCAGCTTGTCATTCGCCGTGTTGTCGCTCGTGGTGATGGCTCTCAGCATCAAGTCGCCAAGGGTCGTCGTGTAGCTGCCGTCCTTGAGAATCTCTTCGGCGATAGGCTCGTGGAACAAAGTGAGGTCCGACTTCGTCAGCGTAACCTTGTCATCGAGACGGACGCGCCCGCGGTCGACCGCGTCCAGCGCCGTGATGGACACCCACAATTTGCTGACGCTCTGCTGCGGATAAAGTTGGTGGTCCTTCCAGCCTGTCTCCCAGCCGTCATCGACCGAGCGGACAGCAATTCCGACGAGGCCGTCGAAGCCATGGCCGAGCTGGTCGATCCGGTCGCTCAGGAACTTCGGCGCGGGAACCGCCGGACGCGGCGCGGGCTTGTGGTGCGGCGCTGGGCGGACGTGCTTCGGCTGGCTGACGGCAGACGCGCTGACCTGCGTCGTCGCGATCACGACTAATCCAAGTCCGGCAAGTCTCCCAAACGACGCCATGGGCTCACTTTCCCCCTGTACTTCTCACGCATTTGCAGACGCTTAGCCGGGCACGGCTGAACGATCGCTGTGCACAGCCAAAGCGAGACTCGCATTCAGCGAGTCGGTTGCCAACCCCTGCTCAACGATCAGGAAGGACGGTTCGGCGCAGGCATCAGCGCGGCGGACTCGATCTCGTCGAGCGCGCGGTGGACCATAATGTAGCGCCGCGCCTTGTTGATCCAGTCGCCGGCGCGGCTCGCGCCCGGCAGGCGCATCGTTTCCGCTAGCGCCTGGTCGACATCGCCT
>DASUCP010000124.1:0-10944 GCA_036275975.1 Sphingomicrobium sp. | reverse complement strand
GGCCGAGGCGCGGGAACGTGCCGCTCAAGCCGAAGCGACAGCCACCAAGGCTGTCAGCGACGCAATCGAACAGGGCAGCGCGCAGGCGATCAACTATTTCGTGGCCCAGAAATATGTCGACGCCGTCGCCGAGTTCGCGCGTTCGCCGAATGCGAAGACGATCCTCTTCCCGGTCGAAGCGACGCAGTTGATCGGCACGCTCGGCGGGATTGGCGAGCTGGCGAAGGAAGCCATCGGCGGCGCGAGGCCGTCCGTGCCTCCTGTCCCGAAGCCGAAGGCAGTTCCCGGCGTTCCCAAAGCCGGCGAATGAGCGGGCTTCACCTCGATCCGGGATGGCTGTGGATGATCGGCGGGGTGATCCTGCTTATCGCGGAGATCATCGCTCCAGGCTTCTTCCTGATCTTCATCGGCGCGGCCGCGATTGCTGCCGGCCTGTTCACATTGCTGTTCGGGCTCGGCACCGTCCCGCAGCTTGCTCTGTTCGCCGTCTACGCGATCCTCGCCGTGCTCATCGGCAAGCGCTTCTACGCCGCACACCCGACCCCCGGCGCCAGTCCGTTTCTCAACGATCCGGCAAAGCGCCTTGTGGGCAAGGTCGTGACGGTGACCGTCGCGGTCGACGATCACCAGGGTCGCGTTCGCGTCGGCGACAGCGAATGGAGTGCGCGCGGTGGTCCTGCCGAAGCCGGTGAGCGAGTCCGCATCACCGGCGTCGAAGGCAATTGCCTGATCGTCGAGACCGACCGCTTACTCTCACACGCCTGAAACGGAGCTGCTGTTGTTCAAAACGGAACTCACGCGCCGGCAAACGATCGGCGCGCTTGCTGCGAGCGTTGCAATCCCCCTCCTCGCGAGCTGCAAGAAAGCGCCGTCCGGCCGCGCATCGGGCAATCCGCTGGCGGCGCTCGACGGCTTTGCCGATCACTTCCTGAGCCTCAGTCCGGAAAGCGCAACTAGTCTTGGTGTGGACACAGGCGCTCGAGCCGCCCTTCGTTCGAAGCTCCAGAATCGGTCGGCAGCGGGCGTGCACCAGGTCGCAAGCGTCGTCCGCGACGATCTAAACCGCGCCAATGCCTTCGATACCAGCCATCTGGATTTTCAGATGCGGACGAACTTCGACGTGGTCCGAAGCGCCTACGAGACCGCGCTGGAAGGCTTTGCCTTTCCGTACGGCGACGTGCCCGTCGTGGGCGGCAACAGCTGGCGCAACACGCCCTACGTGGTGATCCAGAACGCAGGCGCGTGGCTCGATGTCCCCCAGCTGCTCAACAACGACCAGCCTCTCGAATCGACTGACGACGCCAACGCCTATCTCGCGCGGCTCGCGGAATTCCCGAAGGTGCTCGATGGGGAACTCGGGCGGCTCCAGTCCGCGCGCGGCATTGGACTGGTCCCGCCGAGTTTCCTCATCGACAAGACCATTCCGGCGCTAACCATCGCCGCCAAGGATGCCGCTTCCGGTGGCGCGATGGTCGACACGCTCGTCAAAAAGACCAAGGCGAAAGGCATCGATGGCGATTGGGAGTCCCGGGCTCGCGCCATCCTTGAGAAGGAGGTGGCGCCTGCCCTCCAGCGGCAAATCGCCGAGCTCCAGCTGGAGCGGCAGAAGGCGACCGACGATGCTGGCATGTGGGCGCGGCCGAAGGGTGACGATTATTACCGTTGGGCATTGAAAGCGGGCACCACGACGATCCTCTCACCCGAGCAGATTCACCGGATGGGCTTGAATCAAGTGCAGCAGCTCCACGCCCAAATGGACGGCATTCTCAAGCAGATCGGATACTCAATGGGCAGCGTTGGCGACCGCATGAAGGCGCTTGCTCAAGACCCGAAATACAAGTTTTCGGACGGTGACGCCGGCCGCGCGGAGATCATGGCGTTCATCCAGGACCGCCTTAAATGGATCAACGCCCAGCTTCCGCGCGCCTTCAACACGCTGGTGCACCCGAACATGGAGGTGAAGCGCATGGCGCCCGAAGCGGAGCCGGGCGCGCCGAGCGCCTACGGCGGCGCGGGCTCGATCGACGGCAAGATCCCTGGGCGCTTCTGGATCAACCTGCGAACCACCGACCTGCACCGGAAATACGACCTCCCCGACCTCACCTTCCACGAGTCGATCCCGGGTCACATCTGGCAGGGCGAATATACACACAAGGAGCCGCTCATCCGGCAACTCCTCGCCTTCAATGCTTATTCCGAAGGCTGGGCGCTGTACGCGGAGCAGCTCGGCGACGAGCTGGGTGCATATGACGGCAATCCGGCAGGCAGGCTCGGCTATCTCCAATCCATTGCCTTCCGTGCGATCCGGCTGATCGTCGACACGGGCATCCACGCGATGAAATGGTCGCGCCAGCAGGCGATCGATTATTTCGTCAACATCAACGGATCGAACCCGCTCGAAGTCGCAAGCGAGGTCGACCGCTATTGCGCCTGGCCGGGCCAGGCCTGCGGCTACCAGGTCGGCCACACCACCATCGACCGCCTGCGGGACAAGGCGAAGGCGAAGCTCGGCGCGAAGTACGATCTGAGGGCCTTCGATGATGCGGTCGTGCTCGGCGGCAACGTGCCGATGGACGTGCTTGCCAAGAACGTCGACGATTATATCGCGCGGACGAAGAACGCTTAAGGAAGCGCGGCCATATCCGGCGGCACGAATTCCCGCCGCGCCTTCACGGAAAACAATCGTTCGTGCGAATAGAATCGCAGTGGCCAATCGCGTCGGCCCATTGGCGACAGGAGCAGCTCGTTCACCAATTCGTACAGCGGCTCGCTCGTGTCTGCTTCCGCGAGGAACAACCGCACGCCGTGCAGGAACACGCGCGTGATCGTCTCATGATAGCCCTCGGTGTCGCTGTTCACGCCGCCGACGCTCTCGTTGTAGCGGCGGATGAGGCCCGGCAGCTCGCTGCCGACGTCAACGTCGGGCCGCCTCAGCAGCAGATACATCGTGGCTGCGAGATGCGCTTCGTGGGTCCACTCCGGACGCGGTAGCGTGCGCGCAACCATCCCTTCGCCGATATGCTCCACCTCGGCGTCGGAAGTAAAAAGTCTTGGTAGAAATTCGGCCATCGATCGGGTCCCCTTCGGGCCCGATCAGCGACCGGGCCTAAGCGGCTGTGGTTTGGGCTGCGTTCGGCTGCTGCGCTTGTTGCCCTTGGCCAGCTGTCGGACCCGCTTGGCGAACGCCTTCGTCGACGTGCTCCGCGAACTGCGCGAAGTTGGAGACGAACAGGTCGACCAGCTTCGCGGCCGTGCGGTCATAGTCCGCCAGATCCTCCCAGGTGCTGCGCGGATCCAAGAGATTCGTGCAGCCCGGCAGCTCGAGCGGGACCTCGAAGCCGAAGTTCGGATCCTTGCGGAACCTACCCTTCTTAAGGCTGCCGTCGAGCGCGGCGTTGAGCAGCGTGCGAGTCGCCTTGATGGGCATGCGCTTGCCGACGCCATATTTGCCGCCAGTCCAGCCGGTATTGACGAGCCAACAGTCGACGCTGCCCTCGGCGATGCGCTTTTTCAGAAGATTACCGTAGACGGACGGATGACGCGGCATGAACGGCGCACCGAAGCAGGTCGAGAAGGTCGCCTGCGGCTCGGTGACGCCGATCTCGGTGCCGGCGACCTTCGCCGTGTAGCCCGAAAGGAAGTGGTACATAGCCTGCTCGGGCGTCAGCTTCGCGATCGGCGGAAGAACTCCGAACGCGTCGGCAGTGAGCATGACGATATTCTTCGGCAGCGGACCTATGTTCGCTTCCGACGAGTTCGGGATGAAGTCGATCGGATAGGCGCCACGGCTGTTCTCGGCGAGGGTCGGGTCGTCGAGGTCGAGCTCGCGAGTGACCGGATCAATAACGACGTTCTCGAGCACCGTGCCGAAGCGCTTCGTGGTGGCGTAGATCTCCGGCTCGGACTCCGCCGAAAGACGGATCATCTTGGCGTAGCAGCCGCCCTCGAAGTTGAAGACGGCGGTGTCGGACCAGCCGTGCTCGTCATCGCCGATGAGAGTGCGGTTCGGGTCGGCGGACAGCGTCGTCTTGCCCGTGCCGCTGAGCCCGAAGAAGATCGCCGTGTCGCCCTTCGGACCAATGTTGGCCGAGCAGTGCATCGGCATGATGCCTTCCGGCGGAAGGATGAAGTTCAGGAGGCCGAACACCGACTTCTTCATCTCGCCGGCATAGGACGTGCCGCCGATCAGGATCACCTTCTTCGAGAAGTTGACCGCGACAACGGTCTCGCTGCGGCAGCCGTGGCGCTCGGGATCGGCGCGGAAGCTCGGCAGGTCGATGATCAGGAACTCGGGCTCGAATCCCGGCAGCTCCTCCGTTTCAGGACGCACCAGGAGCGTACGGATGAAAAGGCTGTGCCAAGCGAGCTCGTTGACGACGCGCACGCGCACCCGATACTCGGGCTGCGAGCCACCGTAGAGGTCGGCGACGTAGAGCTGGTCCTTGTCGCCCAGCGCCAGCAGGAAATCGTCGTACAGCCGGTCGAATGCGTCCGGGTCCATCGGCTTGTTGCCGTTGTTCCACCAAATCACGTTCTCGGTGAGCTCGTCCTTGACGGTGAACTTGTCCTGCGCGCTTCGACCGGTGTGCTTGCCCGTCCGAACTACCAGGGGGCCGTCCTTGGCGAGCAGGCCCTCGCCACGGCGAACGGCGTGCTCGACCAGCGGCGCGGTCGTCAGATTCCAGAAGATTTCGGCGCCCGTTACGATACCCTGCGCCTCAAGTCCGCGACGCGGAACCCGGTCGTTCACTGACAGATTTTCCTTTCGCTCGAATGACAAAAAGCGGCGGCGACCAATCAGCCGTGCCGCCGCTCCCTGATGTGTGAGGCCCTATAGACCGGAAAAAGCCGCACGGTCAAAACGGTTGGGCGCGCCTTGTGTCGCCAGTTGGCCGTGGTTATCGCGTGCCGATGGAGCGACAGGGGCAGTCAGCGAGCGGCCGATGAGCCATGTGATCGCGCTGGTCGACGACGACCGCCACATCCTGACCTCTGTGTCGATCGCGCTGCAACAGGAGGGCTTCGTCACGCGGGTCTATTCCGATCCAGTGGCTGCCCTGAAAGCCATCGGCGACAACGCGCCCGACCTCGGCGTGTTCGACATCAAGATGCCGAACCTCGACGGGATGGAGCTACTTCGCCGCGTGCGCGAGTTCAGCTCGATGCCGGTGATCTTTCTGACGTCGAAGGACGACGAGCTGGACGAGGCCCTCGGCCTCGCGATGGGTGCCGACGACTATATCTCCAAGCCATTCTCGCAGCGGCTACTGATTGCCCGAATCCGTGCGATCCTTCGGCGTCAGGAGTTGGAGCGCGGGGAAGCCACGGCGAGCAGCACCGAACCGGAGCCGCCGTTGATCGAGCGCGGCCGGCTGGTGATGGACCCTGCCCGCCACAAGGTGCGCTGGGACGGTAAGGACGTCAGCCTCACGGTGACCGAGTTCCTGATCCTGGAAGCGCTGGCCCAACGTCCCGGCGTCGTCAAAACTCGCAATCAGTTGCTCGATGTTGCGTATAGTGACGATGTTTATGTCGACGACCGCACCATCGACAGCCACATCAAGCGAATCCGGCGCAAGTTCCGCGCCGCCAACCCCGAATTCGATGCAATCGAGACCCTCTATGGCGTCGGATATCGATTCGACGAGCAATGAGGACGCCGACCTTCGGCTGAGCTGGTCTGGCCGGTGGACGCTGGCCCATCGCATCCTCGCGCTCAACATCCTTACCTTGGTGCTGGTCGTCTTCAGCACGCTTTATCTGGACGTCTTCCGCAACCGGCTGAGCAAGGAGCGGACGCAGCAGATCCGGCTGGAGACCGCGACCGCTGCCACGGCTTTGAGGCATGTGCCGCGGGAACAGTGGCCGGGAATCCTCGGCGCCATGTCGAAGACGACCAACGATCGCTTCCGTCTCTACGGTCGGGACGGGGCCCTCCGGATCGACAGCTGGAAACTCACCGGTCCGACTTACCAGCTGCAGGACCCGAACACGCAGAAATGGACCAAGGATGTCGCCCGGGCGCTCGACCAGGGCTTCAACTTCCTCGTCGGTGCAAAGACGCTGGAGGATTATTCCGAACCGTCGATCGACAGCCTCCAGGCTTGGCCGGAGGGGATGCGGGCTCGCAGATTGAACCGCGCCACGACCAAGGTCCGCAACGCGCCCGATCTCACGCCCGTAATATCTTCCGCTGTCCCATTCGACGGCAACGTCCTTCTCGCCACCGACAACGACCGGACCTTCACCCACGACGTGCGCCGCCAACGCGCGCTCATCGTCGGAGCGATGGCCTTGGTCATCGCAATCTCGGTGCTTCTGTCGATCTTTCTTGCGCGAACCATCGTCCGCCCGCTGCGGCGGCTCGCGATCGCCGCCCATCGCGTGCGGCTAGGCCGGTCGCGTGAGGTCAACGTCCCTCGCCTTCCCTCACGGACCGACGAGATCGGCCTTCTCGCGCGCGCCGTCTCTGACATGAGTCAATCGCTCCGCCAGAGAATCGACAATATCGAGGCCTTCGCGGCCGATGTGACGCACGAGCTCAAGAATCCGCTCGCCTCCCTCCGCTCCGCCGTCGACGGCCTCGATCGGGTCGAGCAGCCGGAGCTGCGCGAGAAGCTCTTGACCATCGCGCGCGAGGACGTTGGCAGGCTCGATCGCCTGATCAACGACATCAGCGAGGCTGCGCGCACCGACGCCGAGCTTGCGCGTGCGACCTTCGAGCGGGTCGACCTTGGCCCCCTCATCGAGCAGATCGTCTCGAGCTGGGAGAACCGGCGTGAGACTGGCGATGCCCGAATCGCTTTCGCCAGGCCGAGGAAAGACACGGCGGTAGTGATGGGCAAGGCGGACCGGCTCGCACGCGCGATCAACGCGATCATCGACAATGCCGTGAGCTTCTCACCGCCGCGAGGTCTCGTCGAGATTGCGGCTGCGCACGTCGGCGACGAAATCCGGATCCGGATCGACGATGAAGGTCCCGGCGTTCCTTCAGAGGCGCGTGAAGCGATCTTTAACCGCTTCCACTCAGTAAGGCCGGAGGGCGAGAGCTTCGGTCGCCACTCCGGTCTCGGCCTTGCCATCGCCCAGGCTATCGTCAAAGGCCATGACGGAGAGATCGACGTGCACGACCGAGATGACGCTTCTTCCGGCGCCCGGTTCACGATCCGGCTGCCAGCGGCCGACCGCGAATGAACCAGGCCACGCCCCTTCGCGGACCACGCCTGTCCGCCGAAACACTGCACGCGAGCACCGTTGCCAGCGGTGGCCGCGCAGTGCTGATCACTGGACCGTCTGGCTCGGGCAAATCGGACCTCGCGCTACGCCTGCTCGACCGAGATTTCACGCTGGTCAGCGACGACCGGACGATCGTGAAGCGCGACGGCGACCGCGTGATCGCCTCTGCCCCGCCGAACATCGCGGGCAAGCTGGAGATCCGGGGCATAGGAATCGTCGACGTAGAACGCACCGATGACTTGCCGCTGGCGCTCGTCGTTGAGCTGACCAGCGACATGCAGCGGCTTCCCGATGACAGCCGCGAGCGGCTCATCCTCGGAGTGAAGGTTCCGCTCGTCACCATCGACGCGATGACCGCCTCTGCGCCCTCGAAGGTGGCGCTCGCGCTTGATCGCATGGGCCTGAAGTTCTGATGGGCGAGCGGCAGCCGCGCCGGCTGCCGCGACTGCTGCTCGTCACCGGCATGTCCGGCGCGGGCAAGTCCACGGTCCTCGACACGCTCGAGGACATGGGCTGGGACATCGTCGACAATCTTCCGGCAGACCTGCTGCACGATTTCGTCCACGGCGGCGGCGAACGCCGGACGACCCCTGTCGCCGTTGCGATGGACTCGCGCAGCCGCGGCTTCGATCCGGAGAGCCTTCCGCGGCTGATCCGCTCAATAGAGGGCGTGGAGCCCGAAATCCTCTATCTCGATTGTTCAGGCACGGAGCTTATACGCCGCTACGACGAAACTCGCCGGCGGCACCCGCTTGCGCCCGACCGCCCGGCGGAGGACGGCATCGCCCGTGAGCGACAGCTGACGCTCGCCCTTCGCGGCGGCGCCGACAGCGTACTCGACACGACGGACCTCAGCCCGGCCGAGCTCCGCGATGAACTCCAGCGGCGCTACGGCGGCGATTCCGACCAGCCGGTTCTTACAATCGCCTCGTTCGGCTTCGCTCGCGGAATCTCGCGGACGGCGGACCTCGTCTTCGACCTTCGCTTCCTGCCTAATCCGCATTGGGTCGATCAGCTGAGGCCGCTGACGGGCGCCGACCAACCCGTCCGAGACTATCTCGCTACGGACCTGGCCTGGAACGAGACGATGGAGCGCATCGAAGCGCTTCTCATCGACTGGATTCCCAGCTACTGGGCCGCGGGCAAAAGTTACGTGACCGTTGCGTTTGGATGCACTGGGGGGCGGCACCGCTCGGTTGCCGCGGCAGTCGAAATGGCTGAACGGTTGCGCAAAGCCGGCTTTGCTCCGAATGTGCGCCACCGCGATCTCGCCTCGCCGCCGAGGGACACGATCGAGCGACATCCAGGACGCGGGCAAGAAAGCGGGAGCGAGTTGAATCAATGATTGGACTGGTGCTGGTGACCCACGGCCGCCTCGCGGCGGAGTTCGTCACCGCGATGGAGCATGTCGTCGGGCCGCAGGAGGCGATCGAGGCCATCTGCATCGGCCCCGAGGACGACATGGAGGGCCGGCGCAAGGACATCGCCAAGGCTATTCAAAAGGTCGACCAGGGCAAGGGAGTCATCATCCTCACCGATTTGTTCGGCGGCACTCCTTCGAACCTGGCTATCAGCCTCATGAAGGGCGAGAACGTCGAGGTGATCGCCGGCGTGAATTTGCCGATGCTGATCCGTCTCGAAGGCGCGCGCAAAGTGATGCCGGTCCACGCCGCAGTCGCCGCGGCTCGTGAGGCAGGACGCAAGTATATCTCCGTCGCGAGCGAGATCCTCGGCGAGGCCGCCGCTTGACGGCGGTTGCGCGAGAAGTCCGTATCGAGAACCAGCGCGGCCTGCACGCCCGGGCGAGCGCCAAGTTCGTTAACCTCGCCAGCCAGCTCGATGCGACCATCGATGTCGAGAAAGACGGCAATCGCGTGTGCGGCACGTCGATCATGGGGCTGATGATGCTCGGCGCTGCGAAGGGCGACACGATCATCATCCATGTCGACGGTGTGCATGCCGACGAGGCGCTGGAGAAGCTCGTTGCGCTCGTCAAGGAGCGGTTTGGCGAAGATTGATGGTTCGCCAGGTCACCGCCTTTTCCAATTCGACCGTCAAGCTGCTGCGGTCGCTGCGCGACAAGAAGGCGCGGCGGGAGCATGGCCTGTTCCTCGCTGAAGGCCTTCGCATTCTGACAGAGGCGCGGGATAGCAAGTGTTTACCGGAGATCATCGCTTTCTCGCCCGAAGGAGCAAGGCACCCGCTTGCCGCAGAGATCATCGCGGCGACCGAGGCGGCGGGCGGAGACGCGATCGAGACGAGTGCGGACATCCTTTCTAAGATGAGCGGGAAGGACAACCCGCAGATGGTGCTCGGCGCCTATCGGCAGCCCGATACGGCCATTGCTCGGATCGACCGGACGAAGTCGCCGCTGTGGATCGTCGCGCAGGCGCTGCGCGATCCCGGAAATATCGGGACGATCCTCAGGACCGGAGACGCGGTCGGCGCCGGCGGGCTGATCCTGGTCGACGACAGCGCCGATCCCTTCTCGGTCGAGGCGGTCCGCGCATCGATGGGGGCGATCTTCACGCAGGATGTCGCCACAGCCCGCTGGCCCGAATTCCTGTCGTGGCTGCGCAACGACAAAGGCCAGCTGGTCGGCACCAGCCTCAAGGCGACAGACGACTATCTCGAGGCCGAATATTGCCAGCCCTGCTTCCTGTTGATCGGCAACGAACAGCAGGGCTTGCCGTCGGATTACGAGGCGGAATGCGACCTTCTCGTGAAAATCCCGATGGCAGGTCGCGCGGACAGCCTCAACGCAGCGATGGCTACAGCGGTGATGGCGTTCGCGATCACGGCAACATGGCGCTGAGGGAACCTGCGATGCAGCTCAAGGTTGGTTGCAGATGAAACGACTGTTCTCGCTCGCTCTTGCGGCATCACTCACCGGATGCATGTCGATTCCGGCAGCGCCGCCGGCACCCTATCATGCGGTCGGAACCGAGCCTTTCTGGAACCTGCTCATTGACGAGCACAACATCACCTTCGTCGTACCCGACGGGCCGCAGGTCACGCAGCCGACGCCGAAGGTGATCGTCGGGATCGCCGGCGAAATCTACCAGACGCCGCGGATCAACGTGAACATCGTCCATGGCCATTGCAGCGACGGCATGAGCGACCGCGTCTACCCCGATAAGGTCCAGGTCAGCGTCGACGGGAAGCAGCTCAATGGTTGCGGCGGGCTTTAGGGCTGCGGCGCTCGCGCTCACCTGCGCGGCCTGCACCAGCGTGATGGCCGACGAGCGGACCTTCGACGGCACCCGCTGGCACGTGACGGCAATCGACGGCCGGACCACGCCCTCCGCGGCTGCCTATCACGTCGAGTTCAGCCGCAATGAGATCAGCGGCCGGTTCGGCTGCAACGGCTTCGGCGGCCGTTATGCAATCCTCGGCGATATCATAACCGCCGGCGAAGTCAGATCGACGATGATGGCCTGTCCGGACATGAGCTTCGAGGCCAGTGGCCTGGCGGTTCTTAACCGGCCGATGCAGATGCGCTGGTCATCCGGTCGTCAGCTCACGCTGACCAACGGCGCGGGCTCCATCGCACTCGAGCGCGCGCCGTAGCTCTCGCGAATGTTCCCAATGTTCACGGTCGTGACGACTTGTTGCCGCCCTTGTGAACGCTTCAAAGAACCGGCGCTCGAGACAGCAGGCGAAGTCCTATTTTGCAAGTGCCTACTCCGCCGCGATCTGCGGCGGCTC
>DASUCP010000123.1:0-3884 GCA_036275975.1 Sphingomicrobium sp. | reverse complement strand
GCGGCAGCGCGAAGTGCCGAGAAGAATGGATATTTGGAATTCGACGCCCAGCCTGCGACGATCACGCCGTAAACCCCGAGCGAGCTCGCGGCGAGGACGTACAGCAGACCGACGTTCACGTCCGCGAGTACGACACCGGGCTGGAACGGGATCACGGCCCACACAATCAGCGCGACCGTGAACGTCACGATCGGAGCGATCAGGAACAGGCCCTTGTTCGCGCTGGTCGGGATAATGGTTTCCTTGAGGAAGACCTTGAGGCCGTCGGCGAAACTCTGCAGCAGCCCCCATGGCCCGACGACGTTCGGGCCGCGCCTCAGTGCGATCGCCGCCCAGATCTTGCGCTCGGCGTAAATGATCATCGCGACGGCGAGCATCAGCGGGAGCGCGATGACCAGGATGCCAATGATCGTGGCGAGGAACCATGCCCAATCGTACTGTATGCCCCAGCGGACGAAGGTTTCGGTCATTCAGCCGCCACCTCGTAATGGAGCTTTTGCACCAGCTCTTCGGAGCAGCGGCGCATTGTCGGGCTGTTGCGGCAGATGGCGTTCGTCAGGAAGAAGTCCGCGATGGCATAGCGGATTGGGCCTTCGCCGTCCGGATCGAGACGCGGCGGCGACCACGGCAGGTCGATCAAGCCGTCACGTCCAAGCTGCGGATATTCGGCAATCATCTGCTGCCGTAACTGGCCGAAGCTGTCGAACGGCAGCGTTTTGCCCGCCAGCTCGCTGACCGCGCGCAGGATCGCCCAGTCCTCACGCGCCTCGCCCGGGGCAAACGCCGCCTTTTCACCGCGCTGAACCCGTCCTTCGGTGTTGACGTAGGTGCCGTGCTTTTCGGCGTAAGCTGCGCCCGGAAGCACCAGGTCAGCCTGCTTGGCGCCGTTGTCGCCGTGATGGCCGATGTAGACTTTGTACGCGCCCTTCAGCCGGTCGGCCGGCATCTCGTCCGCACCGAGAAGCAGCACGAGCCCAGGCTTGGCCGCTTCGATATCCGCGAGCCCGCCTGCTTGCGCATAGCCCAGAATCAGCGACGCCATGCGCGACGCGGACGTGTGCAGGACGTTGAAGCCGTTCCAGTCTCCCTTGATCAGGCCAAGCGGACCGACCAGCGCCAGCGCGGCACCAAGTCCGCCTGCTAGAAGCGCTCCCGGCCCGACGATCACCGCCGGCCGCTCAGCCTTCGCGAATGCGTCCGTCACCGCGTCCGGGAGCTTGCCGAGCAGCTTGAGGTCGTCGCCGAGCCATTCGACGTCCATTCCGAGGTCGACCTTGGGTCCGATGGCGAACACTTTGCCGCCCTTGCGCGTAACCTTGCGCACGCGCGTTGCGATCAGCGGCGCTTCCCAGCGGATATTCGAGCCGACGAGCAGCACCGCGTCGGCAGTCTCGATTCCCGCGATGGTCGAGTTGAACGCGACTGCGGAAAGGCTCGTGCAATCGTAGGTCAGGCCGGTCTGCCGCCCTTCGAGCAGGTTTGATCCCTGCCCTTCGAGCAGCTTCTTCGCCGCGTACATCGTCTCGGCGTCGAGCAGGTCACCCGCGATCGCGGCGACCTTGCCCTTGGCCTTCTTCAGCCGCTTGGCGAAGATGTCGAGCGCTTCGGTCCAGCTCGCTTCCCTGAGCTTGCCCTTCTCGCGCACCCACGGCCGGTCGAGGCGATTGCGGACCAGTGCGTCGACATGGTGGCGAGTCTTGTCGCTGATCCACTCCTCGTTCACGTCCTCGTTGATGCGCGGAAGGATGCGCATCACCTGCCGCTGGCGAACGTCGAGGCGGATGTTAGAGCCGACGGCGTCCATGACGTCGATGCCGGCGACCTTCCGAAGCTCCCAAGGGCGCATTTCGAAGATTTGCGGCTTCTGGAGCAGCGCGCCGACCGGGCATACGTCGGCGAGATTGCCGGCGAGCTCGCTGGTGACGGTGCGCTCCAGGTACGAAGTGATCTGGCTGTCCTCGCCGCGGTAGAGCATGCCGATCTCGGGCACTCCCGCGACTTCCTCCGAGAAGCGGATGCAGCGCGTGCACTGGATGCACCGCGTCATCGAGGTCTTGATGACCGGACCCATGTACTTGTCGTCGATGGCGCGCTTGTTCTCCTCGAATCGCGAGAAGCTGCGGCCGTAGGCCATCGCCTGGTCCTGAAGGTCGCATTCGCCCCCCTGGTCACAGATCGGGCAGTCGAGCGGGTGATTGATGAGCAGGAACTCCATCACACCCTCGCGCGCCTTTTTAACCATCGGCGTGTCGGTGCGGATCGTCTGGCCGTCGGCGGCCGGCAGCGCGCAGCTTGCCTGCGGCTTGGGCGGCCCCGGCGCGACTTCGACCAGGCACATGCGGCAATTACCTGCAATCGACAGCCGTTCGTGGTAGCAGAAGCGCGGGATTTCCTTGCCGGCAAGCTCGCACGCCTGCAGCACGGTCGCGCCCTGCGGAACCTCGATCTCAACGCCGTCGACGGTAACCTTGGGCATTAGTGCGCCGTGCCTCCAGTCTGGACCAACGAGAGGGCTGGGTTGTGAAGTCGCTGATAAAGCGCGTCGGCGAGCGCGCCTCGAAGCGCCTGCCGACTCGCGTCGAGGCGAGTGCCCGCGGAAAGGCACTTGGTGAGCGCCGGGGAAAGCGCTGCGATAGCTGCATTCTCGTCTGAGAACCTCGGAGTTGTGCGGACGAGCGCCATAATCCCGGACGGGTCCGTGTCCGCCATGCAAGCGCCCATCTCATCGATCGCCGGATTGCGGCCTGTCGCGGCGAACCACGGGCGAATATAGCGCTTCTGCTGGAGCGGGAGCGCCTGCAGGCCTGCGATCTGAGGGGACTGGCTGAGCAGCTCTTGCTCGGCGAGCCGTCCGCGCAGGATATCGATAGAAGCTCCCACATCTTCGGGTTTGAACTGCTGGCTGCCGAACACGCGCGCGAAGCAGCGGTCGTTGTCGACCAGCGAGTGATAGGGCCGCTCCGCCGAATCTGAGCTGGTGGCCTGAAGAAGCGCCTTCACCTCGTCAGGATCTGTTTGCGACAGGCACGTGGCGTACCGTTGCGCCGTGTCGGACTGGGCCGCTGCGGCTGTTGCCGCGAAACCGGAGCCCACCAGGAAGGCAAACAGGACAAGTAATCTCCTCATCGCTCATCTCCCTCCTTCTTGCGCCTTACGGTGCGATCTATCTGCGTCACACGCGGGCCTCCGCCACGCGCGGCGAGCAAAGCGATGATCGCGACGACCACGACGATGATGATGATCGTCTGCGTGGTCATTCCGCCGCCTCCAGCAGCCGCCGGCCGGCGCGCTCGGCAATGCGGCGCTCGAGCTCGGGACGGAAGTGGCGGACGAGGCCCTGGATCGGCCAGGCGGCCGCATCTCCAAGCGCACAGATCGTGTGACCTTCGACCTGCTTGGTGACGTCGATCAACTTGTCGATGTCCTCGACCTCGGCGTCGCCCTCGCGCAGCTTCTCCATCATGCGCCACATCCAGCCGGTGCCCTCGCGGCACGGCGTGCACTGGCCGCAGCTCTCGTGCTTGTAGAAATAGCTGATGCGGCTGATCGCACGGACGATGTCGGTTGACTTGTCCATGACGATGACCGCTGCGGTACCGAGGCCCGAGCCGAGCGCTTTCAGCCCGTCGAAGTCCATCGGCGCGTCCGCGATCTCGTGCGCCGGGACCAGCGGCACCGACGACCCGCCGGGGATGACCGCAAGCAGATTGTCCCATCCGCCGCGGATCCCGCCGCCATGCCGCTCGATCAGCTCGCGGAAGCTGATGCCCATCGATTCCTCGACCGTGCAGGGCGTGTTGATATGGCCCGACAGCTGGAACAGCTTGGTGCCTTCATTCTTGGGATTGCCGATGCTCGCGAACCATTCGGCGCCGCGGCGCAGG